>CALBXO010000190.1 GCA_937890335.1 uncultured Pseudomonadota bacterium
CCGAAGTCGCCGCCCAGGTGGAGATCCTGCTGGCCGACGGACTGATGAGCTTCGCCTTCGACATGAAGTACGACAACACGGCGTGGTTCAAGGACATCGAGTTCCCCAAACGCGACCCGCCCACTCCCATGCTTCGCGAGAGGCTCACCAAGGACCTCTCGGCCTCCAGAGGCCCAAAGCTCACCGCGTTTGTGGAGTCGCTGACGCCCCCGTATGAGCAGTACGACCGCCTCCGGACGGCGCTTGCGAAGTACCGCGCAATCCAAGAGGCCGGTGGGTGGAAGTCGGTCGGCAAGATCCCCGGCGCCAAGAAAGGTCGTCGCCACAAGAACGTGGTCGCCCTCAAGAAGCGCCTCGCCGCTGAGGGGTATTACGAGCTCGGCGCGGAGCCGACAGACATGTACGACGCGGCCCTCGACAAGGCCGTGCGGCGCTACCAGGAGACCCACCAACTCGACGTGGATGGCGAGCCCAACCGCTGGTTCTGGAAGTCGCTGAACACGTCGCTCGCGGAGCGCATCCAACAGATCGAGATCAACCTGCGCCGGTGGCGCGCCAGCCGTATCGCCGGCGACAAGTACTACATCCACGCCAACCTGCCCGACTTCCACGCCGAGATCTGGAAGGACGGCAAGCTCGAGTACCGGTACCGCATCATCGTCGGCAACCGGACCATCGCGTGCGACCGTGACGAGGGCCGCATCCGCCGGGTCAACGCCACGCCGCTGTTTTCAGATGAGATGGAGATGATCATCTTCAACCCGTACTGGAACGTCCCCGAACGCATCTTCCACGAGGAGATCGTGCCGGAGATGCTCAAGAGCGACACCTACCTGGCGGATGAGAACTACGAATGTGTCGCCACGGATCCGGAGACCGGCCTGTGCAAGCGCGTGCGGCAGTCATCCGGCGAGGGCAACGCGCTGGGCCAGGTGAAGTTCATCTTCCCGAACCAGCACGGCGTCTACATGCACGACACCGCCAAGAAGCGCCTGTTCGACCTTCCGGTCCGCGCGTTCAGCCACGGGTGCATGCGCGTGCACGAGCCGATGAAACTTGCAGAGAAACTGCTGTCGACGGACGGGCAATGGGACTCGCGCGAGGTCGAGAAGATCCTCGGTCACGGCAAGGAACACGGGATGCGGCTCAAGAACAAGATCCCGGTGCACATCGAGTACTACACGGTTCGCGTGGATGACGACGGCGGCGTTCACTTCCTCGCCGACATCTACCGCTACGACCGGGAGATCATCACCGGAGAGTCTTCAGTCGGCGCCAAGTGTGAGCCCGAGCCCCTGGCAAAGCTCGTCGTCGAGCCCGAGAGCCAGCCGGACAGCGGCGCAGCAGACGACAACCCCGAGGGCGCGACCCCGTCCCCGGAGGGGGCCGTCGCTCCCAAACCCGGCGACGTCGTAAAGCCAAGGTTTGGTTTGAACCTGCCGGGACTGCCCGCGGCCGCCGGCAACGGCAAACTCACCGCGCCCCAGCCGCGCAAGCTGGACCGGGCGATCGAGGACTCCAGGAAGAAGGACGGCGACGATGGTGAGGTCAAGGTCGACGACATCGGGCCCTGACCCCTCCTTCCCTTTCTGCCCTGCCCCTGTTACCCCAGATGCTGCTCCACAGGTTGCGCCCTGACGGGCCGCCTTAACCCCGAGCCCGCCAGCATCGTGCGCGACAGACTCGACCGTTTCATCCATCACCCTGCCGTCGAAGCGTCCATCATGGCGCTCATCGTCGTCTCGGTGGCTATGATGGTCCTCGAGGTCCAGTACGTCGGCACGCGCTTTGCGAACATCCTCGAGTACCTCAGCGACGCGATCACCGTGATCTTCGTCGTGGAGCTGGGCATCCGGTTCTACGTAGCGCGCAAGAAGAGCCGCTTCTTCAAACAGTATTGGATCGACATCATCGCGGTCGTCCCCTTCCTGCGCTCGCTGCGGTTCCTCCGACTGCTCCGGCTGCTGCGGCTGTTCCGGATGGGAGTGATCCTGACGCGGCGGCTCGCGTCGGTCTCCTCCGCCTTCCGAGGGGCGGCGCGCGAGTACCTGATCATGGGGCTCATCATCGTCATCGTCGTCCTCGCCGGCGGCATTGGCATTCGTGTGTCCGAATCCGGCAACGACGCGTTCGGCTCCCTGTCGCAGACCATGTGGTGGAGCGTGTTCACCCTGGTCGCAGGCGAGCCCGTCGGTGGCGAGCCCACCTCACACATCGGACGCTTCTTCGCGCTCATGATGATGGTCGCGGGACTGACCCTGTTTGCCATGTTCACGGGCATCGTCTCCGCCGTCATGGTCAACCGATTACGGAGCCTCAACATGCGCAATCTCGAGATCGATGAGCTCCACGAACACATCATCATCTGCGGCTGGAACCGGTCCACGCTCAAGCTTCTGGATGAGTTCGGGAAAGACCGGGACACCGTAGAGCGCGGGATCGTGCTTGTCGCCGAGTTCGAGAAGGAGCCAGATCTCAGCGGGCTGAGCATTGATCCTCACCATGTGTTCGTGGTCAGCGGCGACTACACGCAGATCGAGACGCTGCAGCGGTGCAACATCGACACCGCCGGCATCGCCATCATTCTCGCCGACCGCATCAAGCCCCGGTCCGACCAGGACATCGACGCGCGAACGGTGCTGAGCGCGATCATCGTGGAGCGGCAGAATCCGGACATCTTCACCAGCGTGGAGCTGCTCAACCGGGCCAACGGCGCGCACCTGACCATGATGGGTGTGGAGGAGATTGTCGTCGGGGAGGAGTACACCGGCAGCCTGCTGGCCATGGCAACGCGGAACCGCGGAATCTTGCGCCTGATGGAGGAGCTGCACGCGCACGAGGGCAACTCGTTCCACAAGATCGACATCCCTTCCGGCTGGTACGGACGGACGGTCGACGACGTGTCCCACGAGCTGCGCACGCGCCACGACGCGATCCTCGTGGCGATCTACGAGCCGGCCAACGGTGACAAGGGTGTGGAGCTCTATACGAACCCTGCCGCGACCATGACGCTGCCGGAAGGGGCAATGCTGGTCGTCATTGGCAGGAGGCCGCCCACGTTGTGAGCGGCTCGGACGCCGACGGACGGCGACCTACATCTGCATCCGCATGATCTCCTGGTAGGCCTCGACGACCCGGCTCTTGACGGCTACGGCGGTCCGCACCGCCACATCGGCGCGCTCGACCGCGATCATGGTCTCATGAAGTCCCACGGGCTCGCCGGCGGCGAGCGCCTCGACCATGGCGTCCGCGCCCTTGATCTCGGAGTTTGTGTTGTCGATTGCGCGCTCGAGCGCGTCCGCGAAACGCGCGCCGTCTGGCGCCGCCGCCCCGCCGCCCTTGGCCGCCGCGCCCTGTGAAATCGCCTCGGTGAGACCGAACCCTGCCATCTGCGCAATCATCGGACTAGCCCTCCGCGATTCCGATGGCACTGCGCGCCATCTTCTTGGTGACGTCCACCGCGCTTGCGTTGGCCTCGTAGGCCCGCTGCGCGGTGATCATATTGACCATCTCCTCCACCAGATTGACGTTCGGCATGGCTACATAGCCTTCGCCGTTCGCGTCCGGATGGCCGGGGTCGTAGCTGAGCCGCGGCGGCTCCTGATCCTCGCGGACCTCGTCGACACGGACACCCGCGACGCCCTCGCCGCCGTTGACCGTGCGAAAGACGGCGTCCAACCGCTTGTAGGGGCCGCCGTCTGCGCCGCGTGTCGTCTGGACGTTGGCGATGTTGCTTGCGGTGGCGTTGAGACGCGTGCGCTGTGCGGACAATCCGCTCGCGCTGACACCAAGGGCGTTGAGTAGAGTCGACATGGTTTAGCTCTTGTCCACGGCGTACTTCATGAGGCCGAACTTCTTGCGGGTGATGGTCGCCAGCGCCTGGTAGTCGGCACCGTTGGCCGCCAGAAAGGACATCTCCTGCTCGAGATCTACGTTGTTGCCGTCCTGACGAACCGGCGCGGTGCTCAGGTGCACTTCCGGCGTCATCTCGGGGTTCATCGGCGCCGAGCCCGCCTCGGCCGGCTGGGCGGAGGCGGTGTCCCCCCGGAGGTGCCGTGCGTGGGTACGCTCGACGCCACCGGGTCCGACCCGATCCTGGGCGCGCGACAACACATCGCTGAAGTCTGCTCGTCGGGCGCGGTAGTTGGGCGTGTCGGCGTTGGCGATGTTGCTCGCCGTGACCGCCTGCTGGTGCCGACGGACGCCAAGGCCCGTTTGCAGCATCATCATGGTCTTGTCGAACAGAATGGACATCGCCGCCTCTCAGTTTCGCAACGCCATGGTTCGCGCTGCGCGCTCCCTGAACCGAAGCCTCTCTCCGCGCTCCGCCGCCAGGGCTCCAAAAGTCGTCCCGCTGTACCGCAATCCCAGGTCCTCATAGACGCCGCGCGCCAACGAAAATTTGCCCTGGGCCTCAAAGGTCTGCGCCAGCAGGTAGCCAACCTCGACCTCCTCATCGACAGTCTGTGTCTCCATCATGAATCGTCGCAGCAACCCCTCCGCGTCGGGCACTCGTTCGTGTGCGATGGCGTTGCGCGACGCCGCGAGAACGACCTCCGCCCGGCGGTGCGGTGCGAGGAATCTGCGCATGCGAGCTGCCTCGAGCATAGGCGCCGTGGCACCCTCGGGCCGGCCCGCCTGCACCGCGACCTGCGCCTCGGACCAACGCAGGAGTGCACGAACCGACGGTCCACCGCCGACGGTATCCGCGCGCTCCAGCCACCGTTGGGCGGTCTGCCATCCACCGGCATCGATGGCGACTTCAGCTGCGGCCAGGCTGATCGTAATCTCCTCGCGGCGACCGAGCCAACCGCCAGCGGCCCGGAGCTGTTCGACGAGGTATTGGATCGTCTTCTCAGCGCGGTAGGCGTCCCCCGCTTCGCGGTAGCCCCGCGCGAGGACGGCCAGCATCAGGAACGGCGGGGAATTGAGCTCCTCCAGGACCTCCTGAAGGAACGAGGTGGACACCGCTGGCGCACCAGCCCGGCGCATGGCGTCGGCCGCGGCGACAGCCAGGGCTGCGCCCCGCGGGTGCGCCCGCAACAGCTCACGGTTGTCGTATGCGAGCGACGCAACACCGAGGTCGTCGCCCTGCGCCTCACGCGCGACGATGCCCTGCAGCAGCAGCTCCTCCATCAGAGGCTGGGGCCGGTGGTGGGGCGGCACTTTCGAAATCAGCTCGAGCCCCAGCTCCTGCTCCCCGGTCAGGAGGGCAACCCGTGCCGCCTGTACCAGCGTGTGGTGCCAGACAATCTCGGGCGCGTCGGGCTCCTCCAACTCTGCGATCAGCTTCAGCGCGCGGTCGCGGGGAATCTCGGGCCAGGCCAGCTCAGCGAAGCGCAGCGAGATCAGGCCCCGCAGCGGACCGTACTCGCCCTGGTCGGTCAGGTACTCGTACCGCAGCCTCGCGACCCGCAGCTTGCCCATACACAGGGCCGCGTCTGCGATCCGAAGCCGTGCCAGGTTCTCGGGACCCAGACGCGCGTGGTACTCGCCGCGAATCGCGTGGCCGGGCAGAGTGCGTGCGACCTCTCGGAACAGCGGCATCGCCCCGGCGTCGTCCCCCGCCTGAAACATGGCCTCGGCCTTGCGGAAGAGATCGAGCTTCGGCGAGGGGACTCGGTCCTCCAGCGGCAGCGGCGCGCGGAACATGGCGCAGAGGGCGTCGGTGGTGGCGAAGCGCCGCAGCCTTCCCGTGTGGAGAACCAGCGGCGTCGCCTCAGCGTTGGGGTCTGCAACGCCTCGAAGCGGGACATCCGCCTCGTCCATGCCCGGTCGAAGCGCGCGGTCGGCGTCGAGGCCGGTCCTGGGCCGTACGACCAGTGGACCCCTGCGGCGGTTGCGCTGCTCGATGCGCGCGACGGTCAGGTTCGGTTCATTTCGCTCGATCCGTACCTTGAGGTCATCCCCGGCGGTGTACGCCAGAAGCTGCGCCTTGATGTCGGGCGGGGACGGGGACAGCACGAGATAGACCGCGTGCAGCTCGGTCGGAACCTCCACCTGCCACCGCGTGCCCGGTGGCAGGGAGACGGCGACTCGCCCGATGTCCTCCACCTCCTCAAGCCCTCCGGCGACGCCCGGCTTGCCCACCAGCGCCGGCCCAGCCGGCATGGAGGCAGAGGCGCTGTCCGGCGCGCTGGTGGGTTCTGAGGCGCCGGCAGTCGACGCCCGGTCCAACGAACTGGTCGATGTGGGCTGCGATCCAGGCGCCTCGGGCGGCGCCAGGGGATCGGCGGGCGCGGTGTCCAGAGCATCTCCCGGCGCTGAGACGGCCTCGACAGCGACGCCGGGAACAGCCGGCTGCGAGGGAACCGCGGGCGCCTCGGCGGGAGCGCTCGAGGGCGCCGACGCGGCTGGCACGGCCTCCGGCTCAGCGACCTCCTCGGCCGACGGCGCGGTCACGGGCGCGGCCACCGGCTCCTGGGCCGAGACCGGTGCTGCAAGGAGGACGAGCAGCGCAACAAATGGCGTGAATCGGGTCATCAACCCTGGTAGTCGGCAGGACCGACCCGGAACTGAAAACACGCGACGAACTGGGGACTGCGCCGAGCTCGGCGCGCGGACGCGCTACTCGCTGCGCTCTCGTTTTTTGAGGCGCTCCACGAGCGTCGTCCGGTTCAGGCCGAGCAGCTGCGCCGCTTTGCTACGGTTGCCGTCGACCCGTTCGAGTGCCTGGTCGATCAGGCTGTACTCGACCTCAGAGATGAACTTGCGCAGATCGATACCCGCCGACGGGAGAGTCACATGGAGCCCCTGCCCCGCCACGGCGACCGGCGCAGGCTGCGCAGGTGTGCGCGCTGGGGCAATCGTCGCGACCGCGACCCCGTCCCCGCTGTCGGGCTCCTCGTCGTCGGGCGCGATCGACTCGGGTTCGTTCGGCAGGACGGTGTCGCCCCCCGGCGAAACGTACCGTGTCTCCAAGCGCACCTCGCGGCGCTGGAGCTGGCCACCACTCTGAATCTTGGCCGGGAGATCCGCCCTCTCGATCACGCCGTCGCGCTTGAGAATCACCACGCGCTCAAGGGCATTCTCCAGCTCACGGATGTTACCGGGCCACGGGTACTCGATGAGCGCCCGCTGCGCATCGGCGCTGATCCCGGTGACTGCGCGACGCTGGGATCGGTTGGCGTGCTTCATGAAATGCATGGCCAGTTCCAGAACATCGCCGGGCCGCTCGCGCAGCGGCGGGATGTGAATCTGGATGACGTTGAGCCGGTAGAACAGGTCCGCGCGGAACTTGTTGGCGGCTACGTGCTCCTCCAGATCCTGGTGCGTGGCGGCGACAACGCGCACATTGACTTTCGTCGGGTGCTGCGCGCCAATCGGCTGCACCTCGCCCTCCGCGAGTACGCGGAGCAGCTTGACCTGCATATGCACCGG
>CALBXO010000191.1 GCA_937890335.1 uncultured Pseudomonadota bacterium
GCGGAAGCGAAGTCCCTGGGAGCGAAGATCCCGACGGCCCGGAGGGGATCGACCCGGACGGGCCGGACGAGCCGATGCCAGACGACCCGGACGGCTCGGACCCCGAAGGGTCTGATCCGGACGCGGACGTTCCCCCGCGGGAGGGCGACTCCGGGTTGCCGTGCGATGTGAGCACCGTGCTCGCGACACATTGCGCGGGCTGCCATGGAGAGACGCTCCGGTACGGCGCGCCGATGCCGCTTTTGACCTTGGAAGACCTGCACGCGCCGGGAATCTCTGAGCCTGCGGTTCCCATGTACGACCTGGTCCTCGAACGGATGGAGGATGTGCAGGCCCCGATGCCACCGCGTCCGAATCCCGCCGCTACCGAGGCGGAGATCGCAGCGATGGAAGCGTGGATCGATGCGGGCGCCGCAGCCGGCAAGGTGTGCGACGAAGACCCGTTCCCGCTCGACGAACCGGGGGACAACGAGCTTCCGCCCCCGAGCCCGGAGTGCGACCATGTCTTCGAGCTGCGCGCACATGGCCTCCCCTTCCGGGGCGACGACACACCCTACCCCGTGCCGCCGCTGACCGATCTGTACGTCAACTTCACGTTCCAGGTGCCCTGGATCGGGGAAGCGCACGGCATCTCGTTCCATCCCATCATCGACGACGACCGGGTGTTGCATCACTGGTTGCTCTACACGGCGCCGCTGGGCGCAGTCCTCGACGGTGCGATTGTTCCCGGCATCGGCGCGCACCCCGGCGAGTCGCTTGTCGCGGGCTGGGCCCCGGGCGGCGACCCCACGGTGATGCCCGATAATGTCGGCTTGGAGATGCCCGTGGGGCCTTTGGCACGCTTCGTATTGGAGATGCATTATCACAACGACGCCGGCCACCTGGATGCCATGGACCGCAGTGGCGTGCGGGTCTGCGTGACCACGACCAAACGCGAAAAAACCGCCGCGGTGCATTTGCTCGGAACGGAGGTCATCGCAATGGCTGGCCCCGGTGAATTCAGCTTCAAGGGCTTCTGTCATCCGTGGCTCAATCTCACGGGCCTGCTGGACCGCTCGCCAGTCCACATCATCTCGAGCTCGCCGCACCTCCACCGGCGCGGCAGGCGCATCACGACGACGATTCACCGCGCCGACGGCGGCACGGACACGTTGATCGACACGCCGTTCGACTTTGACAATCAGATCTCCTATCCGACCCCTGCGACGATCTACCCGGGGGATTGGTTGGAGACGACGTGTACCTACGAGAACCCAGGCGGCATCGCGACCTTCGGCATACGGACGGAGGATGAGATGTGTCAGAACTATTTGACCGCCTGGCCGGTGGGCGCGCTCGACACGGGTGGTAGCATCATCCTGTCGGCGCACGCATGCATGCTGTGACTTCATGGCCCGCAGCGGGCGTGAGCGCGATGGCTGTCGCGATGTCGCTCGGAACCCTGCTCATTGGGTGCGCAGGCGGCGGAGACGTGCAGGACTCGGACGGTGGCGACTTCGCCGACGCATCCTACGAGGCGGACCTGGGCACAGGTCCCGACACGTCAGACACCTTCGCCGGGCCCGACGGTGACCACGCCGAGACGGGAGACGGCCGGGGCGAGGGGTTTGTGGGTGAACCGGGAGACCTGGTCCCCGTGCCCCCAGAGACTCCGGCCGTGCCGGATATCCCGACCAAGCCCGAGGCCCCGGTAGTGCCGTTGGTGTGCCACCCCATCGTCGGCGGCTGGTCCACGATCGAGATCAACGGCATTTGGCGCGGCTTCACGGTTCAGATGCCCGCCGACACCTCCAATATGGCGCTGCTGTTCCTGTGGCATGGCTTCCTGCAGCTGCCAGACCAATTCGCCACGACGATCGTCTACGATGTTCCCTCCAGACAGTGGGTCCGATTCGATCCCAACGGCTTCCCGATGCCGTTGATGATCGTGACCCCCTGGGACCTCAAGATCCTCCCGCCCGCAGGGCTCGACTGGGACATCGTCAGCGGCGACATTGACCTGCCTTTCTTTGACGGCATGCTGGAATGCATCCGGCAGCAGTTCTCCATCGACGATTCCCGAATCTACTCCTTCGGGTTCTCGGCTGGTGCGGTGTTCAGCAATCTGCTCAGCGCGATCTACCCGAACCTGTTCGCGGCCACCATCAGCGAGTCGGGCACCTGGTTCAACGACCAGGCACAGTGGTCCGAAGTGTTGATCCCCATCATTCAATGGCAGTGGCCTCCGTTCGACCCGGCGGACGGCGGCAACATCCTGTTGACTCACGGCGGGCCTCGGGACTTTGCGACGATTATCAGCCTCGAGGCCGCGACGAGGAAGGCGCTTCCGTTCCTCCATCACAACGGACGCACCGTCACCGAGTGTGCTCACACGTTCGGGCACACCCTCGACCCGGACCTCACGCAGAGCATGTATTACGAGTGGATGTGGGCGCACCAACGCGGGGGCCCTCCCCTCGGCGGCCTGCTTCCCAGCTTCCCCAGCGTCGAACGTCCCGTAGGCGCCACCTCCTGCAGGTTTCACCCCGCGCGGTGACCGCTCCCGTCAACGTCGCCTGGGCCAGAGCATGGCCATCGAACGGGCGCTGTGCGCTGTCATCTGGCACGAGGAGGAGTCCTTGCGAGGTGCGGTAGGAACATCCGGCGCGACGGCCACGTCATCGGTTCCCACATCCGGCACGTCCATGCCGGCGTCTTCCATCGGCCGATTGGCGGCGTCGCACTCTGCCACGGACAGCCCTGGACACATGTCCGCGCACGCCTGTGTCGCGTGCGCCTCGGGTTCACAGGCCCAACGATCAGTCACGGTCTGGAGAGCGGGGAGAATTGGCTGCCAGGTGCGACCGAAGTCATCGCTTCGGCCGGCGATCCAGGGCGCCCCCAGATACGGATATGCGCAGGCGAATAGTGTGTCTTGCTCAGGGTCGGGGCCGCGCGTCAGGCAACCGAAACCGGCCGCGGGCGAGGGGCCAGTCTCCCAGGTGGTCTCAGGTGCGTCGCTTCGCACCAGCGAGCCGAAGATGCTCGACGCCAGCGCCCGTGCGCCGGTGGCGTCAAAGACGAGCCGGTCCAACGGCTCGATGAGGGTCGCGATGAGCTCCCATGCCTGGCCCTGGTCCGTCGACCGAATGAGCAACGGCGACGGGAACTGCTTGATCTGAGCCCAGATCTCACCGGCGCCTGGCCGCACGGCCAGCAGGTGCACCGTGGCCACGGGAATCTCGTCGTGGTCGGCCAGGGACACCGTCAGCGGCGTCCAGGTGCCCCCGGCGTCGTCGCTGCGGAACGCCCCGGCGTTGCCGCTCAGATACAGCACCTCGCCCGCCTCAGGATCGCGCACCAGCGAGGTCCAAGGAGAGTCTACGACGAGTTGCGCCGCATCGAATGTGCGCCCGCCATCCTGGCTGCGGTAGACGCCGAAGCTCGGGTTTTCCGCGATGACGCCCGCCACCATGACCAGGTCGTCCGGCCGGCGTGGATGCGCCGAGAGAGCGCCGGGCACGACGTCCGTCGGCAGCCCAGCTGACCGCTCAAACGAGCAGGCGTCGTCGGATGAGACGTGGACCCCACTGTCCGAGACGACGGTCCACCCACCGGGCGTCGCCGTAGCGACCATGGTGACAAAGGCTGCGCTCGGCGCCACGGCGTCATCACACAGCCAACGCGGCTCGGCCCCGAAAAAGCCGAACGCGCCCTGGTTGTCGGTGACGAGCAACGGCTCGCCACCCAGCGGCGCGGGAAACAGGATGGCCGTGACTTGTGGATTGGCCCCGTGGGCCATGGCCAGGCTGGGCGCCGTCAGCAACAGCACGCTGAGGAGCGGCCAGCACACGGCTCGACACCGCTGCGTGCTCTGCGACTCGGGGACGGAGGTAATGGACATGTGGATGATGGTAGGGCTGCGCACCGGAGCAGGTCAACGGCCACCCAGCTCGCCGTCGTCACCAGTGAGGCTCCGGGGTCTCAGGTGCGGCTCCTGAGCCTCAAGATGTGACCCAGTGTCACCTCTGTTGTCCGGTGACCACAAAAGGCGCCACGCGGCACAGCGCTTGCAATTCCACATCCTGCGAACCACCCGGCAGACTCCGGAGCCTCAGTGCTCCGCACAAACTGTCCCCCCCGCGACGCGCGGGGCTTGAACGGAGATCGACAAATGCGAGTCCTGTTTCGAATGCTGGTGCTCTTGCTGCTCCCCGTCGGCCTGGTCGCCGGCGGCTGCGCAGACATTGAGGCGCCGCCCGAGAACGAGCCGCCCTCCGAGCACCGTCCGGAGAACCAGCCGCCCACGACCGAGGATCCGATGGACGGCGACTCGCTCGGGGTCGAGTCGGTGCTCAAGAGCGACGAGCGGGTTGCGCGCTACGGGGCGATCCGCACCGCGGCGAACGCGCGCGGCATCGGCAACGCATTCCTCCTGGCGGGCATCGCGATCACGGAGACCGGTCTTGCCCATTGTTGGTCGGAGGCCCAGTGGGCGTGCCAGGGCCCGAACTCCTCTGCGTGCGGTGGCGGCCCAGTGATCGCCGGCTCCGCTGATGGTCCCTGCAACCACCAGCAGGGTGGGCTGGGCATGTTCCAATTCGACGCGGGCACCTATCAGCAGACGCTCAACCTCTACGGCAACGGCGTCCTGACCATCGATGGCCAGATTGGCGCAGCGATCGACTACACCGTCGCCATGGTCAGAGATTCGGCCTACACCACCAACGCCGAGACGGACGCCAAGGCGCGCGCCTGGATCAACGCCTTCGACATCCACGATCCGACGCACCGCGATCAATGGATCAAGACGGTCCTGCGCTACTACAACGGCTGCCAGCCCCATTGGAACTGCTGGAACACACGCTATCGGACGTACACGGACGGGATGCAGGCCGGCTTCGACGAGCCGGGCGGGACGGACTTCTGGGGGGCGCCCGTGACGGTGGACCCGCCCGCAGATGCCAATCCGGATCAGGGGACCGGCACACGCTGTGGCGACTCCCCGCTGGTGGTGGGTGCCATCGAGGCGAAGTACCTGCAACTCGGTGGCTGCAACTCGGTTCTGGGTGCGCCGCGCAGTGAGGAGGCGGCCGTGGCCGATGGGGTCGGGCGCTTCAGCACATTCGAGCACGGTGCGATCTATTGGACGCCCGTCCTCGGCGCCTACGAAGTGCACGGGGCGATCTTTGAGAAGTGGTCCAGCCTCGGGGGCGCGCCCGGCGTGCTCGGCTACCCGACTCGGGACGAAACCCGCGCCCCGGATGGCGTCGGGCGGTACAGCGTATTCGAGCGCGGCTCCATCTACTGGTCGGGCGCCATCGGCGCCTTCGCGGTCCACGGCAAGATCCGCGACAAGTGGGCCGAGGTGGGATGGGAGGCCGGCGATCTGGGTTACCCCGTATCGGACGAGTACGCGGTCTCCGTGGGGCGCCGCAATGACTTCGAAGGCGGCTCCATCACGTGGAACTCCTCGACCAATTCGAGCGCGGTCGACCTTGCGGGCGGACCCGCCTATACGGTGCTCGACATCGACTTCGAGATTCAGGAGACCGGCTATTGGTGCGGGCCTGCCGCGGCCCACAACACCCTGTCCGCGCGGATGTCGGCGCCGAACCAGCAGCGGTTGGCCAATGACCTCGGCACAACCCAGAACGGCACAGATTGGATTGGGCAGATCACGTCGGTGCTCAACAACTACCTCGACGGCAGCCCGTACGTCACCACGGAGATGCCCAACGATCCGCCGACGCAGGCTCAACGCGATCAATTGTGGAATGACATCGTGACGAGCATCGACAACAACTACCCGGTCGTCGCCAACATCGTCGCCCCGGCGACAAACCACCCGCCGGGCTACCCCAATTACACCATCTGGCACTACTTCACGGTGATCGGCTACAACATGGACACCCGGCAGGTGTTCATCGCCGACTCGGCGAACTTCAGCGGCAACACCTTGTATTGGTTGTCGTTCGACCAGCTGACCACGCTGATCCCGCCCAAGGGATACTCGGCTTTCCGCCCCTGACCTTGACGGGCGACAGCGGCGAGTGGCTGCGCCACGCGGGATCGTCGCTCTGCATCTCGCCGAGAAAATCCGACAACCTGTGCGCCCGCTCTCCGTCTGGACGTCCACGAGAATGCTGTCCAGCGGATACCGCATCAGGAGGTGAACGTCGCCATCCGCGACGTGATACCTCACGTTGGGGATCTGGCTCACGCTCTGCTGCAAAACCGCTAACCCCTGTGTGTAGCGGTAGCCAGTGAGCAGATCGAGGGTCCAGTTGTCGGCGGAATCGAGGACTGCCAGCCGTGCGTCGGGCGCGAGGCTCGCGTTGAAACTGTAGATGGTGGGTAGTCCGTGCCGCACGTTGGGCAACCTGGGGGGACCTGAGCGTGGTGCATGGTGTGTCTCCACGCGGCCCCGTCGGCGAAGACGAGCGCGAAGGAGTCGCTGACAAGATCGACCCGGGTGCCCTGGAACGCGTCTACCCATTGCCAATAGTTGAGCATCGCCCCGACCGAGCCAGCGCTTCCCCCGGTCAGGATCACCCGCGACGCATCGGGGAAGGATGCGGCGAGCTCCGCGGCGAAGAGCTCCTGGTCCAGGCAGGCGCTGCCACTGGACATGAAGATCAACACCTGGCTGCCGGAGCCTTGATTCACGCCGATCCCGGTGGTGGTGCCGTTGCCACACACCGCGCCGCGGATGTCGTACCAGGTCCACAGCCCGACGGGGCGTCTTGGGCCAAATTCGCCAGTAGTCTTGCCCCCGGCAGGCCGCGAGTTGGCGGGGCGTACCTTCCTCGTCGAACGCGACTTCGCATCGGAACTCACCCTCATTCCGGATGTAGAGTTCGTGACCTCGGGGGGTCCACCTGGATGTCTGCTCGCCCCAGGGAGGCATCCAGTCTGTCACTGCCCGTGGCGTCCACCATCGCGACCCACCAGAGGAGTCTGGATTCCACCACGCGGCTACGCGCGATTCCCTCGCTGTCTTGGCGGCAACCGGGATCGACTGGCCTCGTCGAGGGGGCGGTCTTCGCGCTGCATGCGGGCCTCGTCTGGTCCGTTTGGCCGGGGATGCCGACGCAGACGTGACGACCTCGACCGGTTGTTCGGCTTCGCCCGACTGCTTTGTTCTCACCTCTCGAGCCGGGTCGTCCGCTCCATCTCCAAACACGATTCCGATGACCGCGATGAAGCCAACGACAGGCACGAGCACGGTCGCCGTGTGCCATATATGTGACGTCGAACGCGACACTCTGCGCTGAAATGTGGCACAGAACACCGCAATGTACCATGACGCAGGCCGTGAGCGCCGTGACAGTCGGTTTCTGAAAAGAAGACCATCATCATCAACATGACCTGATTGTCCCGCTGACCGATCGACGTTCGATTGGGGCGACTCGTTGCCCGCGCGGATGGCTAGGAGCTCACGAACACATACATGACCTGGAATGTCGCCGGGCCCGTCAGCGGACCACGCCGCAGCTTCATCCGGAGGAACGCTCGCTCCATGCAGCGGCGCCCGCCCATGTGCTGACGAAAGAACAGGCTGCCCTGCACCTTGCTGACGCTGGCCTTCCACACCCGGCCGCCCACGCCCACCGTGAACCGCACGACCATCTTCCCGCCAGCGTTTGGATCCCGCTTGAGGCTGGTCTCAAAGCACGCCTTCAAGCGCCGGTTGACCGCGGGCAGCGCAGCCCGGATCTCGCCCTGTACGCGCTCGAGTTCCAACGGACCGAGCTTGCCCTCCACCATCGGCAACGGCACCTTGGCCGACGCGGCCAATGGCCACGCGACACACGACACCGCCAACACACAACACAGCCACATCCGAAAGCGCATGGGCTTCCGGACGTGGCAGTGTTCGAGTTGATCACAGAGCAGTCGATCGAAGCCGACCAACCCGTCGAGGTCGTCACGTCTGCGTCGGCAGCCCCGGCCGCCGTCGCTCCGCCATCGCCTCCTGTGTTGAAACAGCCGCGCCCTTCGTCGCCTCCCTCCGCTGCGGAGTCGGAGGCGGAAAAACAGGACGGAATCGTTGCAGCCAACACAGTGAGGTGGACCCCATTGCCTGGACCAGAAGTCCCTCGTTCTTAGTTGGAGACCGCCCCCGTGTAGGTTGCTTTCTTCCGTGGGCCAGCCCCGACAACCGTCATAGTGTCGCTCGTCGGGGGGATGTCAATCATGGGTCCTCGTGGTCTGGGTGAGTTCGCTCCCTTTGGTGAGGCGTCCGGCGAAGCCATGAGCGCAAAGAAGACCGCCGGAGGCTGCTGGCCCAGAGCCTGGTGAGGGCGTTCGTGGTTGTAGAACGCCATGTACTGTCCGATCCCGGCGCGCGCTTCTGTCAGGTTCTTGTAGGCGTGCAGGTAGACTTCCTCATACTTCAACGACCGCCAGAGTCGCTCGATGAACACGTTGTCCAACCAGCGGCCGCGCCCGTCCATGCTCACTTTGATTCCGCGATCCAAGAGCGGTGTCGTGAAGTCACTCGAAGTGAATTGGGCGCCTTGGTCGGTGTTGAAGATGGCCGGGTCGCCGAACGTTTCCAACGCCTCATGCAGGGCCTCGACACAGAACGCGGTGTCCATAGTGTTCGAGAGCCTCCACGCCAATACGCGGCGGGAGAACCAGTCGATGATGGCCACCAGGTAAGCGAACCCATGGGCCATCGGGATGTATGTGATGTCCGCCGCCCAGACCATGTTCACTCGCTCGATACGCAGGTTCCTCAACAGGTACGGGTAGACGGCATGCTCAGGGGCCGGTTCGCTCGTCTTGGGCTGCGGAGCGACGCCCTCGATGCCCATCACGCGCATGAGCCGTTGAGCTCGTTTGCGGTTCACGCGCGGCCCACCCTGGCTCAGATCCCAGGCGATTCGACGGCTGCCATAGAACGGGCGCCGGAGGTGCAGCTCGTCGATACGCTTCATCAGCTCAAACTCCTCCGGGCCGGCCTTGACGGGCTCGTGGTAGTAGCCGGAGCGACTGATGCCCAGGAGGCTGCACTGTCTTCTGATGGAGATTTCGACGTCGGGCTCGACCATATCTCGTCTCATTCCTCTCGGAAGCGACCGAGCCCTCGTGCCAAAAAATCCCGCTCCATGGTCAGCTCCCCGACCTTCTTCAGCAGCGCCTCTTCCCGGACGGGAGCGTCGTTCGTATCCGGCAAGGCGAACACGCTCTCGGCGTTCTCCAGGAGCTCGCGCTTCCACTTGTAAATCTGGTTCGCGTGCAGCTTGTGCCTGCGAGCCAGCTCCGCCACGGTTTCCTGCTCACGCAGCGCTGCGAGCGCCACCTTCGCCTTGAACGCAGGTGTGAATTGTCGTCTTTTCTTCGCCATGTCGTCTTCTCCGATGAGGAAGGCACGGCTCCATCTAACTCCTTAGGCACTGGTCCGAAAAGTGGGGTCCACTTCTCTCCTCATCTATCGACCTGGCGATGACGCGTTCCCGCGCACGTACTCCCCGAGGCGTGGAGGCGATTGGGACAGCTCCCTATCGGAGCGCACGGAGCGCACATTTGACGATGATCGGGGCACTCACGGTCGAGGGGCTGCTGACGATGATGACTGTCGACGGCGCAACAGACACTGATGTCTTCATGGCTTTCCTGGAGCATTGCCTGTGCCTCAAGCTCCAGCATGGCGACGTCGTCGTCATGGACAACCTCGCGGCCCACAAAACCAAGTGCGTCCGCGAGGCCATCGAACCTGCGGTGCAAAGCTCGTCTTTCAGCCGCCGTACAGTCCCCATCTCAACCCCATCGAGGAGTGCTGGTCCAAGGTGAAGGCGTTTGTACGGGGTTGGGAAGGACGCACAAGGCGCGCTGTCGAAGCCGGCCTCGCAAAGGCCATGGACCTCGTCACCGACGATGATGCATGGGGTTGGTTCATACACGCCGGCTACTCGGGACTCGGTATGTCCGCCTGATGAGCGCTCAACTCAACAGAGCAGTACGGTTAGATGCCTGCTCGTCCGGTGAGAGCGCCACGTCT
>CALBXO010000192.1 GCA_937890335.1 uncultured Pseudomonadota bacterium
TGCCACCTTTCACGCCCGTGAACGAGCAGGATGGCAAGGACGACGAGGCGGAGTCCAACCGTGTCCTGCTGGCCATGCTCAAGGTCAAGAAATCCGACACGCGCGAGTCGCTCGCCGCCCGCGCCATCCGGCAATTCTTCCCGAACGCCAGCCAGAAGCAGGCGGCGGCGGCCGTCGCCGAGTTGAACCTGCCCATCCGTCGACAGCTCGTAGACGCAGACCGCGATGGCGCCGTCCCGGTACCCATCTACATCGACAGCTCCGACTTCGAGAAGTTGAAGGCGCGCCTCGGCAAGAGCTCAGGTTCTCCCTGAGCGGGCAGCCCAGGGAGAGGGTGTTTACAAATTCGGACCGAGCCTCGCCTGAGGCAGCGTCCGCGCAGTTTCTCCCGTCTGCTGGCTTCCCCGTCACCGTAGGCGTGCGTGCCCGCACTCAGACATCCGGAGTGCGCACCACCTCGACCAAAGGGTCGATGTGGTAGCCGGCGTCCGTGCGCTGGAGCAGCTCTGACAGCCCCTCGGCGCGCAGGCGCCTGATCACCTGGTAGAGCCGGGTCGTCGCCGATGGACCCATGATGCGCTCGTCGGGCCAACCGGCGGCGATGCACGCCTCCGGCCCCACAGCCCCAGGCTGCGACGACGCGATCCGGTCCAGCACCCGCGCCAGCGTGCCCTTGCGCGTCAGGTCGAGCCACTGGCCCCCAGGCAACCTGAACCGACCACAGCCCGCGACAAGAAACCCACGGGCCTCCGGGTCCAGTGCCCGCGCCCACGCCCGCGCGCGGACTTCGCCCGGGACGGCGGTGAGCACCCGGCGCGTGGCGGCCCGCATGTAGCGGGACCGGAGTGCCAATGGGCGGTCGACGCCGGGTTGACCGCCCGGTGGCGGCTGCGGCCTCAGGACCAGGCGGAGCACCTCCTCGTCCCCCTCGCCCAAACCCCCGGCCCGGGCAGCGATCGCAATCCGCTCCAGCTCGACACCCAGCCGCGTCCTCTCGTCCACCTCCGCCGCGGCGCTGGCGGCCAATGCCAGCTCCCGCTCTGCGCGGACACCCTGGCCGAGCTGCGCAGCCAGCAGACAGCGAAGCACAATCTGCGGTGGCCCGTGGTTGCCCGCGACCGCCAGCTCCAACGCTTCCTCCACCGGCGCGGCCACCTCGTCGTACATTTCCAGGAGCAGGAACGCCTCCGCCTGGGACTGCAGCGCATACACGAGCATTCGCTGCGCCCCGCTGCGCCGCCGGTGCTCCACCACCCGCGCAAGCAGCGCCAACGCGCGATCCGCATCGCCCCGGCGGAACAGGTGGCCCCAGGCGCGCAGTGTGGCCACCGCGTCCACAGATGCCGTGCCCAGCCGCATGCTCAACCCCTCAGCCTCGGACAGGAGCGCCGGCGCCGCGTCCTCTCGAACCAGAATCGCCGCGCTCGCCTGGAGCCGCAGCGCATGGGCGCGCAGGTAGTCACTGCCGAGGTCGCCCGCCAACGACTGCAGCCTCGCGCTGCGGTCGAATGCGGCGTCGACCGCGCCGATCTGGTAGCAGAGGGCGGCCAGATTCAGGCCGTGCAGCACGCTCTCGTACCAGCGCTCCTGCTGCTCGAGAACGCGCAGGTTCTCCGCAATGACCCCCAGCGGCCTGTCCACATTGCCCGCGTCGTGATGCATCCACGCACCCATCAACCGGGCGCGCCCCAGGGCCACCGCGTCCTCCTGGCTCTCCAGCAACTCCATCGCGCGTGACCGGTGTACCAGCGCCGCGTCCCGGTCCCCCTGCGCCCAGAGCTCGATCGCCCGACAGCTCGCCGCGCGCCCGAGCAGCACGGCCGCGCCGGACTGTGCGGCGGCCTCGTCCGCCCGGTCCAGGTACCAGGTGCGCTGTGCCGCGCTCAGCCGCCCCCGAAGCCGCCGCCAGCATCCAAGCGCCAGAACCAGCCGCAGCTCCGGGTCCGCCCGCCATGTCTGCGCCGCCTCCAGCAACCTCTCCAGAGCCGAGTCCTCAACCCCGGCGCCACGACGCTGAAGCAGCACGTCCAACCCCACGCCCGCGCGCAGCGCCGCCCGGCCCAGGTCGTCGTCGGGGTTCGACATCGAGCCGACGCGGGTCAGAATCGCACGGAACTCGGGCACGAGGGCTGCCAGAGTGCGCACCTCTGCGTCGGTGCGGGATCGCTCAGCCCGCAGCACGAGCTCCGCCGCGCGCCCGCCGAACCACCGCGCGTGACGCGACCGCGTCGCCCCTGGCTCCCCCGCCTCCCGGTCCAGCAACCTCTCCCGCAGGAAGCTGCGAACGGCCGCGTGAAGGCTGAAAACGGTGGCGGCACCCCGTTCCATCTCCACCAAGGACAATCCGGCCAGCTCCTGCAGCCCATCCATCACCGCATCCGCGTCCTCGCCCAGCACGGCCTCCGCGTCGGCCAGAGTGAACGGGCAGCGGAACACGGCGCAGCGGGCGCCTACGTCCTGTGCGCGCGGTGACAGACAATCCCAGGACTCCTCGAGCGCCGCACGCAGCGACCGCTCGGGCCCAGCGGCAAGGCCCAGGGCCCGGTCCAGGCGCGCCGCGATGTCCGCGAGCCCAAGGAACGCCAGCCGTGCCGCCGTCAGCTCAATGGCCAGGGGCAGCCCCTCCAGCCCGGCCACGATCTGCTGGACCCAAGCGTCCTCCTGCACCGTCAGAACACGGTCGCCCAGGTGCCGACGCGCGCGCTCGACAAACATGGCCCAGGCCGCGCCGCGCTCCGCTCCCAACGGCAGGCCCAGCGGAGCCAGCGCCACCTCCGCGACGTCGTCGAACAGACCTCTGCGGCGCGATGTGACCGCCACGCGAACGGCGCCGGGCGGCGCGAGCAGCGCGTCCACAATGGCCCGGCCCTCCTCCGGAAAGCGGTCCATATTGTCGAGGACCACCAACTCCACATCGCTCGCATAGATCTGCGCGGCCAATGCCCGCAACCCGCCGTCGGGCCCGCCCTGCCTGGGCACCGTGATGCCCAGGGCGCTCAGCACGAGTGGCAAGACCTCCTCTGCGCGCGACGCGGGCCGAAGGTTCACCAGCGCCAAGTGCTCGGCGTGCACCACCTCGTCGCCCCATTCCAGCGCCAGCCGGGTCTTGCCCACTCCAGCGGCGCCGCAGATGCACACCAGCCTCGCGCCGTCGTGCCAGAGATGGCGCAGCGCGCGCAGCTCCTCCTCGCGCCCGTGGAGCGGACCCAACACCCGACGCGGCACCGGCGAGGGCGTCTCGGCAAGCCGAAGATTGGGGCGCTCAACCGTCATGTCAGGTCCATGTCAGGCGATGTCAGACGCATGGTCCCGACCCCCTCCTCACATTGGTCAGGAAGTCAGGCAGCCAGGCATCTGAAGCAGGTGCCGGCATTCTACCGGACGCTCCCTGGACCACCAACATCGGTCCGGCGAGCACACCATGGAGTCCATTCATGTTCCAATTGCGTTTCCTGTTGTTTGTTGCCGCCGCGATCACCTGCCTGGCCACAAACACCGCATCCGCGCAGGATTACTCGGTCCATCTGGAGCTCAGCGCCCCGGCCATGGAGGCGCTGCTCAACGACAACATCCGCGACGTCATCTCCGACCAGATCGTCCTTGGAAACTACCAGGGGTCAACCAACCCGGTGCCCCTGACCGACGACACCATTCAAGCGGTGCCAGGCACGCCCACGGTGGAGCTGACCCCGGTGAACGCAGTCCTGACTGCAGGAGAGTCGGCCGGCGCGCTCGATCTGCTCCTGCCCATCGACGTGCGCTACTTCTCCGAAGGCGCAGTCGGGACGCACCAGGTGATGGTGCGCATCCCCATGGCGCTGGGCGTCTCCGACGACGGGACCCAAGCGCAGGTGCTGGTCGCCGCGCAGAACGCCAACGGGATCGCGCTCGAGAATGGGCCGGCGTTTCAGGCGTTCGTGGACAGCGTACGTGCCGGCGCGGGCAACGGGCCCATCGGCGCGATTGTGGAGGGCGGCTTCCTCGACGCCGTGTTCGCCAACCTCCAAACCCTCACCTCAAACCTGAACGTCCCGCTCCCAGCGCTGAGCGACTTCGCAGATGCGGACGTTCCCTGGGCAGTCCGGCTGGACGCGCCCGGCGGCGCCTCCGGCATCCGTGTCGGACTCTTTCGCTCAAGCGCGACCGCAAGCCAGCTCACGACGGTCCCCGGACTGATCCCGCCCGCCTTGCTCGGCGAACCACGCTTTGCCATCTCGGTGCCGCCGGGCGTCCTGACAGAGCTGATGGACTCCAAGAGTGTGGGGCTCATGGACAACCTGGCTTCCTCAGAGCTCGCGGACCAAATCGCGCTGATCTCCGGACAGCTCGGCGTCCCACTCTTGAACACGGGCAACGCGACGTTCACGGCGGGCGACGACATTGTCGTCGGCGCGGACACGGACTGGACAGCTACTGTGCGCGAGGGGTTCGCATTGGTTCGCAATGGCAACGTCACCTCCGCCGGACGGGTGGCTGAGGTCATCGACAACACCCATCTGCGGCTTGCGCAACCCTGGAGCGGCACCTCCACGAGCAGCCCCACCGGTGACGCCTTCCGCGCGTTTCTCGTTCCCACGCTGACCCCCGCGACCGCCCCCGCGTCGGGCGCAGTGCTGGGCCTCGTGGCCGACCATGGCAACTTCCATGTGGAAGGTATCAAGCTGACCAAGATCAGCGCCACCTGCTCTGTCGACGTCGCCCTGGACGTGGACATCCGCTTCGACCTCGCCTTCGCGGCGCACCCCGGCGCGGGCAGAATCCTCGTGGACGCCGACCACACCTCGTCGGTCGTCGCCACGAACGCCGACGCGCACTGCGGCCTCGACATCGCCGCCGAGGCCATCATCGAGGACAATTTCGAAGGGTTCGCCGACTCCGCAATCGGCGGAATCCTGACGGGAAGCCACACGCGCCAGCGCACCGTCGAGGCGATGTTTGAGGACGTGGTCAACGGTCTGTCCGCCGGCCTCGGCACCAACGTGCTCCTGGCCCCCGAGACCTTCGCCTTCAACACACAAGGCCTGCGTCTGCGCGCGGCAATGACGATCATCCAAGGCGCACCTGTCGTGCACAAAGCGACCCCGTCGTGCGCGCCGGGAGCAACCCTCTGCACGGCCGCAGCCGACGCGGGCCAGCTCCAGATCCAGGCGCACTCGTACGGTCCGTCGGTCGCGCTGCCTTCGGTCTCCATGCCGCCGGCGTGGGACGGACTCTTCCACGTCACGGTCGGCGCGTCGGGCTACGGTGCGGTCACGCGCGTGAAGGCCGTGACCGGGTTCCACGGCATGACGGAGGTGGTCGCCCAGGACGCGTGGGAGCCGGTCGCGGACCAAGGTACGGTCTTTCCCGCCGTGCCCGGTGAGATGTTTGTCCACGGCGACAAACTCTACGTGCTTCAGTCCGTCACCGAAGCCGCCGACGGGCCGCACCTTCCCACTTTCCAGTTCCTCGAGCTTCCGCGTCAGTCTACGCCCGGGTCCGTGGTCCCGTTGCCCTGGGAGACGGGCTCACTGACCGCGAACACCGTCGTGACCGGCGAGCAGGCCATGGACTCCACAACCCAGGTCTGGGCTACCGATGCAGGCGTCGCGTCCGAGACGAACACCAACTTCGACATCACCGGCTACCAGATCACAGCTGAACTCAACCTGGCCGCCGGCTTCGTAGGTGGCTCGCCCGACGAGATCGAGTTTGAGTGGGACGGCAACCCTGTGGACAGCGTCTTCACGATCTCGTCGGTGGGCATCACAACACCCACCACCCACACGCTGGCTGCCAATGTCCTCTGGGTCTGGCCCGGCGGGTTCGAGTTGGAGCAGGTGATCACCACCCAGGTGACCCTGGAGAACGGCAAGTCGGTCAAGACCCAGGCGGAGAACACGGTGTTCGGCCGCCCCTTCGACAGCCCGGTGCGCATCCCACGTCTGCCCGTGGACCCCGCGCTGCGGCACCGCATGAATCTGGACCCACGGATTCTGGTACTGGCGGCGGGTACCGAGCAGGCCTGGTTCTTTGACTCCTTGCCACGCGCAGCCGCCTACCTCCAGATCGGCCGTACCCGCTTGCCCATCCTCGATGGCCGCATCCACGGCTCCGTCTACATCGATCCTTGGCTGGCCACCCGCCTTGCCCCCACGCGTGGCATGACCGACGCACGGGCGCTGGTCCTGGACGGGCGCGGGCGCGCCACGGGAGCGTGGTTCCCCGTCGTCCTGACCGGCCCGGATCACGTGGACCCCAACTGGCGCTGACGCCGTCGCTCACGCACCCGCGGAATCTCTACAACGCGCCTTCCAGCGTCGCGAGATCGAACCCGGTTTCGGCCGCGATCTCCTCCAGGTTCGGGAGCTCGGAGCCCGGCATGTAGGGGCCGGATTTGACCTTGGCCACGGCGTCGGCCGCCTGGATGCAACGGCGTGTCACATTGTCCGCCCCGTACAGTGTGCTCCGGAACGGGGGGTGGTGGTCGCTGGCCATGCGCGGACAAAGTTCGGGCAGCTCCCAGTGCCTCAGCACCAGCTCCCCCACAGACTGGTGGTATTTGTGGATCACCTTGGACACGTCCAACCAGTCCTCTTCGGGCAAGCTTCCCTCCGCCAGCTCCGGGGTCGCGTTGACCAGAACCAGCTCCCCGAGATTGTGCAGCAGTGCAGCCAGGTAGGTCCCGTCCGCGTCGGCTTCCAATGAGCGGGCCAGTGTGGAAGCCACAAACGCGCAGTCCACCGAGTGCTGCCAATACTTGGCCAGAATGTCCCGCGCGATCTTGTCGCGAGGTTTGAAGCTGCGCTGCAGCGTCACTGCTTGCGCCAGGGCCGCCACGCGACGGGTCCCCAGTCGTTTGCACGCGTCGCCGACGTTGGTCATCTTCGAACGGGCGCCAAACCGCACGGTGTTGGCCCGGCGCAGCAGCTCCGTCACGAGCACGGGGTCTCGCGACACCAATGTGACCACGTCTTCGACCGCAACATTTGGGTCGGCCAGCAGCTTCGGCAATGCGGCTGCCGTGGGGTCCAGCGCCGGCAATCGGAGCGTCTCCACCTCCAGCTGCCTGGACAGATGGCCGAGCAGCTTGGCCACATCGGCCGACCCTCGCTTCGCGGACGGGCCCGCACCTGCGTCCGCAGCCATCGCCGCCATGCCGCGGGACCGATTCTCAAACTCCTGCAGGGCCTCTGTAATCGTCTCCCGAATGACCTGGCTCTTGCACGGCTTGTCCAGGAACCGCCAGATCTTGGCCTCGTTGATCAGGTGGACGAGGTCCCCGCGGGACCCCTTGCCGCTCATGGCCACGCCCACAGTCTGAGGTGAGGCGCCGTGTACCGTCCGCAGTACGTCGACTCCGCTGACTCCTCCCGGAAGCATCAGATCTGACATCACGACCGCAAACGGCCCCTGCCGCGCGAACATGTCGATCGCCTCGCTACCGCTGCCCGCCACCACCACCTCGGTCACTCGCGCGACCTCCCGCGCAAGCACGCGCCGAAGAAACGCGTCGTCTTCTACCAGCAGCACTCGCTGTGCAGTCATCGGGGGTGTCTGGCGACCACCGACTACACCTCGCCCCAAGGGCGAGTGACCGACCTGACGGCCTACACGCTCCCCAAAGGGGAGATTCAGACCGGAATCGGCCTCGTCGGCACCGACATCGACAACCTGGCGGCCGACGTCCCGTTCGACGTGGGACTGCCGTGGGGGCTCCAGGTCGGCACCAATCTGGCCCACAACGCCATCACGCTGTTCAACGCGGATGTGAAGGCAAACCTGCTCGACACCGACCATTTCGGGCTTGGTGTGTCGGCGGGGGTCAAGTGGTTCAACCCTTCCAACCTCTACGTTCTGCCCCAGGATGTGCGCGACGAACTCGGTGACGTGAACCTTATCATCGTGCCTGTGTGGTTGGAGACCAGCTATCCAATCTCGACCTGGATCGACGCGCACCTGGGCCTGGGCTACCAACACAGCGCCGCCAGCGGCACCGTCTCCGAAGGGAGCGCGCTGGCGCAAGGCGCGATCGCAACCCGCGAGTTGGCCGTCCACCCACGCGTCGGGTTCTACCCGGGCGACAAGGTGGCCCTGTTCCTTGGCGCCAACCTGCCGCTTCGGTCGAACGCCATCGCCTCGGTCTCCGCCCGGGCCGAGCTTCAACCCGGCGTCGTCGCAGGTGTGGACGACACCCTCTACAAGCGAATCTCCCCCCGTGACATCTACACCGTCTACGGCGCCGGCGACATCAACTGGGGCGCGACACACCTGCGCATGTCGTTGGTGTACGGGCTGCGACTGTTCACCGAGCGAGTTCCCGTGCCGCTGCCGGCACTGGACCTCTACTGGCGGTTCTGAGGAGGCCACCATGAAGACCCGACTCATCCTCCTTGTCTGCGTCGTGACCTTTGCGATCGGCTGCGGAGAAGGTCAGCCCAGACGCACACAGTGGGAGACCCTGGACCTGGAGACGACCGTCGACAAGATCAAAAGCCCCACCGGCACGATCGACGAGGCCACCCTTCGCCCCATCCTCGAGCGCGTCGTGCAGGACAAGCTGCTGGACGCCACCCGGGTCGCTGGGCAGCGGCTGCGCCCCGTGTTGCCTCAGGCCACACAGACCAGCGGGCTGAGAACGGCCCAGTCCCCGCTCCAGATAAAGGGGGCACACGCCTGGTTCGAGGTCTCGTGTCCGGGAGAAGACACGGCGTCGCCCGACACGAGCTTCGCCTCGGGCAAGGTCCGGATCGACGCACCAAACATCGACTCGAAGACCATTGGAGCGGGTGACGTATTGCTCTCCTTCGTGGATTGCGCCATCGGGCAGACGCTGCTCGACGGCGACAGCCCCGCATTCTACTCGGTCCCCGAGGGAGGCCTGATCACATCACTCGCCCTCAACGCTGTCGTCGAGGGCGAACCGGTCAGTACTCTACGTGCCGACGCCCTCTTCTCGGCCCGCCGCATCGCGGTCGTCGTCGAGCTGCCGCAGTTCGGGACGTTCCGACTGGAACTCGACGGCCTGCCGCAGGAAGTCACCGTGGTCGGCGCCTCCCAGACCTTTGTCTGCCAGCTGCAGGAAAACCAGGCCCAGTGCAGCCCCGCAGGCAGCGATGTCTCCTTCACCGTCCCACTGACACGGACCAATCAATAGGACCGCCCCATGAAAACCAGCACTCGCAGAACCTTCCTTGCCGCCGGCACCCTCGTCGCGCTGCTCGTCGTCTCCGTCACGGTGTACGCAGCTGCGACCAGCGATGTGAAATTCACCGGCGACATCACCACAACCCGGGTCTCAGGCTATGCTGGGGACAAAGTCACGCTCAAGACGACTGGTGAGTACAGCCCGGCCATCTCGATCGCCTGGTGGGAGGTTGCCGACATACCAGGCCAGGTCAAAGCCCGCTTCCGGCACATGAACACCGGCGACATCAAGGACGCTACCTGGGACAACATCTCCGGAGACTATGAGCGGAGTAAGAAGCGCGTCGCCGCCGTGGGCGCCAATGACTACATCTACAAGGTCCAGGTCTGCACCAACGACAAGAAGGACACGTCCAAGAACGTGGTCAAAGGCATGCGGGTGTGGGTTCGAACGCTCAAACACGGGCCGCCCCTGTCGCTGACCGGACAGAACAGCGCGATTGAGGACACACGCAACCACTGCAAGAAATGGCACGCCGCCGTTGCCTGTCCCGTAGGCCAGTTGGCCAGTGCCGTCGTCGTCCACACGTCCGGCGGTGTCAGTGCCCTGACTGGACTCGCACTCGAGTGCCGTCCCCTGATCAACATTCAAGAAGCCAAGACGATCCCTTCAGGCGGCAAGAGGCGATAGACCGATGCAGCTCGTCAAACTTGTAAACATCCTCTCCGCGGCCGCAGTGCTGCTCGCCTCCGGCTGCTCGGACCCCGGCGCAGACCCGGTCGAGGCGAACAACGGCCCCGCCAACAACGGAACCAACAACGGAACCAACAACGGAACCAACAACGGAACCAACAACGGAACCAACAA
>CALBXO010000193.1 GCA_937890335.1 uncultured Pseudomonadota bacterium
GTGGTGCCCGCGTCGCCTTTGACCCGGTAGAGCTCACCGTAGTGGCCGTCGTCGAGCAGCGAATCCAGCTCAAACTCGCCTACTGTCTTTCCGGACCAGGAGCCTGGTTGATCCTCCGCATAGACCACCAGCTCGTCCCCGTCGTTGGGGCAGAACCGCTCGTTGCCTTCATAGCGGGATCCGCAGGCGGGGCATATCTTCACAACAATTCCCAGCTTGGAGCGCCGACGCCGATTGACTGGAAAAATCCAGATCAACCGTGCCGAAGGTAGCACACGCACTGATTTCCTTGCAAGGCGGATGCCGGCTTGCAAGCGGCCTCGAGGGCTGCTACATGCCCTCCTCCACGATGACGAACGACAACGAAATGCCCGGCGTGGTAACGCGCTGTTCTCCCGGATTGAGCGGTGCACAGCGCCGCCATCTTCGCTCGCTCGGCCACCACCTTAATCCTGTAGTCCAGGTTGGGTCCCGCGGGATTCACGATGGACTCGTGGAGCAGGTGGAGCGAGCGCTTCTGGATCACGAGCTCATCAAGGTCAAACTCCACGGTGCGGACGGCGCCGAGCGGGAAGCCGCGGCGGAATTGTTGCACGCGTCCACGCACGCGCACGTAGTACAAATGCTTGGGAAGACCCTGCTCCTGTACAAGGCGCGCGAGGACGAGCCCACCATCAAATTGCCGAAGGGGAAGCCCGCGTGATTCTCGAGATCAATGCGGAGCATCCGCAGCCGCGGCGCATCAGTAGCGCCGTGGAGGTCCTCCGGCGCGGTGGATTGATCGCGTACCCGACGGACACGGTCTACGCCATCGGCGGCGCGCTGTCGCAGGCTTCTGCGGTCAAGGCGATGGAGCGATGGAAGGCCAGGTCGGGCAGCTCGACACCGCCTTCGATTCTCGCCGCCGACGTACGTGCGATTTCGGCGCTGGCGGTCGTCGAGGACGATGTGTTCCGGCTCATCCGGCGGCTGACGCCGGGGCCGTACACGTTCATCCTTCCTGCGTCCCGCAACGTTCCGCGGAAGATTCTATCTCGCAAGGGCAAGCACGTCGGCGTGCGCATCCCAGACTCCGCGGTGGTTCAGGCGTTGGTGGAGGCGCTGGGTGAGCCGCTCATCACGGCGTCCGCCAAGTCGCTCAGCGGGGAGTTGTTGGATTCACCACGCGACGTGGAGTCCGCGCTCAGGGGGTTCTCGGAGTTGGTGTTGGACGCCGGCCCGATCCATCCGGAGCCCTCGACCGTAATCGACATGACCGGCGACTACCCGACGCTGGTGCGGCAGGGCAAAGGCAGCATCGAGGGGTTGGGGTTGGAGGTAGGCGTCTGACCGCGTGGCGGTGTTCCGCCGCCAGGTTGGGCAGTGTTAGCTTCATTACGGATTGAATTGGAATAGAACTTGCGGACGGCAGCACGAACGACGCACAACGCGCGGCTGGACTGTGCATCCGCGAACGCGAAGGTCAGAACGCCCGACGGCGACGGCCTCGATAGGGGAGAGAGATGAGAAGGTTGATTTGGATCACGCTGCTTGGTTCGCTCTTCGTAGCGGGGCAGGCCAGTGCGCAGGACAGCGCACCGATCACTGCAACGGGCGATGTCGCTGAGGATGGCGAGGTCGCGGAAGAGGTCGAGGCGGACGCGGAGGTTGCCGCCGTCGAGGAGGAGAAAGCGCTGCCCGTCGGGCTGTCGATCTCCACCGGGGGCTCGTTTGGCGCAGCGTCATTGGTCTCGGACAGCAAGTTTACGCAGACCGACTACTTCGCCTCGAATGTGAGCGTCGGCGCATCGTACAGCCCCATCGACGAGATCACGGTCGGCCTCGGCATCGGGTACAGCAAGTACCTCACGGACGACGGCAGCGTGTTCATCCGCGAGGGGCGGTTGAGCGACACGAGCCTGAGCGTCGGTTGGGCCGGTTGGACCGAGGAGAACACGGGGCTTCACTTTGGTGTCGGCGGCAGCGCGACCTTCCCGACCAGCCGGGCGAGTCAGTTTCAGCGGCGGTATCTCGGCACTGGCCTCAGCGGCAGTGTCAGCCGTGGCTTCGGCGGCCTGAGCCTCTCGTACGGCCTCGGGTACAGCAAGAACTTCCACGAGTTCACGAGCGTCGTCGTAGACCCGGATGAGCTGGACATCCTCGCGCGCAACAACGGCGCGGAAAACGTCACGGCGGACCTGGTCGCGGAGGGCGGCGTGCTGGGCAGCTTCAGCGTGTCCAACTCGTTCAACATGGGCTTTGGATTCCTGGAGCGGTTCAACGCCGGGCTCGGTCTGACCTTCATCGACAGCTGGACGTACGACAACGGCACGATCACCAAGCGCGACGAGTTCACGAACGAGAATGCGGTCGTGGGCCGCGGACACAGCCAGGTGATGGTGGGTTCGCTGAGCCTGGGTTACCGCCCGCACGGTGTGGACTGGCTCTCGACGGGGATCTCCGCGACGACGGCGGGCCCGCCTTTGGCCAGCGACAACAAGAGCTTCCGGTTCCCCTGGTGGGACTTTGAGAACGGCATCGCGGCGCGCACGTCGCTGTCGTTGCGCCTGTCGGCTTCGTACTGACGGGTCGCTTTACGCACGCAAGATGAAACACTACTGTCTTCGGTCGCGCGGGGTTCTGTCCCCAGGGCCGGAGATGGACAGACAACACGCTGGCTACCAGACAGTCACTTGAGACAAGGGGTAAGAGATGTGTAGGCAAGTAATCGTGGCAGGTGCTCTAGCCGTAGGCCTGATGGGTCTTGTCGGTTGTGCACAGCAGGTCGGAGACATCGACCGCACGCAGCCGAACAAGGTCAAGAAGGAGGTCTTCAACGACGGCGCGCATTGGTATATGCGGGCCACGGTGGTGGATACCGCTGGCTACAGCGCGGCTTCATTCGTCGGCCTTCAGGGCGATATGTTCCGCGTTCGTTGGGAGATCGAAGAGGGCTACCTGATGGCCTATGCGACCCACGAGGACATTCCGGGACTGGATACCCACGGGTACGATCCGGAGACCGACGGCGCCTTCAACGGCACGCCGATGGCCGCGTTCTCCGTCCGGCAGCACTTTGATGTGCAGCGTTCCTACAGCTCCTCCACGGGTGAGCAGTCGAACGTGATCTCGGAGAACGGCTCCGACCGCAATTGGTATGACCGCGACTACATGCGCGTCGACTGGTCCCGCAACGCCGCGCCGGCGCTGGATTGGTTCGATCCCGCCCTCGAGCTCCAGAAGGTCTCGCAGGTCTCCATCGCGCCGCAGGACTCCGGCATCGACCCCGAGGACATCACCTGGCGCTTTGAGTACAACGACGCTGGCGAGGCCGTGTACCTCGACGTGGTCAACACGTACATCCTCGAGCCGAACTGGTACGGCTGCGTCATCTCGTTCGGCATCAACTACGGAAGTTGGTGTGGACCGCAGACCGTCAAGGTCCGCACGAGCTTCATGAAGATCACGGACGAGGTCGAGGCCGACCACGAGCCGAAGGAGTACAGCGACAACCAGATGGAGGACTTTGGTTTCTTCCGTACCGAGCGCTGCTACTACGACCGCAACTACGGCTGCCGTGAGACCACCACCCGTCGCCTGGCGAATGTGTGGCCGATCTGGGCTGACAACTACGACGCGGAGGGCAACCCCCGTCCGAAGTCCGAGCGAACCGTCAAGCCGTTCGCTTACTACCTGAGCGCGGACTTCCCGGAAGACCTCATCCCCGAGTCGCAGGAGCTGATCGACGAATGGAACGAGATCTTTGTGGACGCCGTGAAGCTGCACAAGCCTGACTTTGATGGCACGGTCTTCTACCTCTGTGGCAACCCCGGTACCGCGGACGAGCCCGGCTACGCCGCCGGCGTCTGCAAGGACCCGGGCGTGGTCAAGGGTCTGGGTGACCTGCGGTACAGCCAGCTGGTCTGGATCGACCACGTGGACCCGAACAGCCCGCTCGGTTACGGCCCGTCCAGCGCGGACCCGCTCACCGGTGCACTCATCAACGCCAACGCCAACATCTATGGCTCGGCGATCGACACGTACACGCAGTACGTCATCGACATCGTCCAGCTCATCACCGGCCGCATCGACCCCGAGGAGTACGGCCTGGGTGACTACTACCAGCAGGAGCTGGCCAACTACGACTACTTCGCAGAGAACGGCCTCTTCGCGGACCAGAAGAAGATGGACGCCAGCCGCGCAGCCTCCATCGCGAACGTCAAGGAGCGCATCGCGCACAAGGACGGCCGCGTGTTTGAGCTGATGGAGTCCATGAAGGGTATGAACAAGGCCCAGCGCCTTGATCTGCTTCGGGCGGACTTCC
>CALBXO010000194.1 GCA_937890335.1 uncultured Pseudomonadota bacterium
ACGCTTCGGCATCGCGCCGACGCCCACGCGGACCGGCTGGAACCCAGCGGCAAGGTCGACCTCCTCTATGAGATGGCGGCGCGGGTTCGGGAGGGCGACCAGGCGTTGGCGATGGGCCTCGTGGAACGGGCGAGCGCGCTCGATGTGTCCGGCGGCGCCAAGCGTCGCGCCGCCGTGGCGCGTGCTCGTGTGCTGGTGGCCCATCCAACGGGGCCCAATGCCGCCGAGGCCATGCGGCTGACCGCGCCCTTTGACGACGAATATGCCGCGCTTCACACAGACGTGGTGGCGGCGATGTCCACCTGTTTTGGTTTGCGCTTTCCGGAGGTCGTCCTGGGCGCAGCTGAAGTTGTGTTTGAGGCCGAGCAGCGCGTGGCCGACCTGTTGACGGCGCGGCTCGCTACCGGCAGCCGCAGCCGCGGCCAGAGTCCGGTCCCCGGGCCGACGCTGGCACCGAACATCGCCTCGGTGTTGATGGCCGAACCCTGGGAGCCCAGCGACACCGTCGCGGGGGACGAGGAAGTCGACCTGGACCTCGACGACCTGGACGCTGTGCTCAGCGCGGACTCCGCCGGGCTGGACCCGGACGAAGTGGCCAGTCTCCTCGGGCAATTCGAAGCCCGCGGCGATGAGGAGGCCATGGTGGGTCTTCTGATCCGCTGGGCCCGTGAACTGGCGGCACAGGGTGACTTCGCGGCGGCGAGTACCGCTCTCCAGGAGGCCGCGGGTCTCGATCCCATGGATCCCCGACTGGCCGAGGCGGACATCGCAGATTTGATGATGATGGACGACTCGCCCGTCTCCATCTCACCGTCCACTTTCACGCCTCGCCTGCCGGGTCCGAAGCCCGCCACACCGGCGGTCCCAAACTACAGTATGTCCGCTGGTGGTGGCCGGCTCGGCGCGCCGGCGGCTCCGTTTCTTGGCGCTCCGCCGCGCATCCCCAAGCAGCAGGTGTCGGTCGGACCCGCGATCGACCCGGAGTTGCCGACGGTCTCCGAGGCGGCCCAGACGATCCCGCTCGACCGGTCCAGGGGGCGCAAGGAAGGGCCGGGTGTCCGCTTCTCCATCGTGGTGAACGGGCCAGATCAGCTCGAACTGATGCACACGTTCGAGACCAACAAGATCAAGATCGGCCGGCATACAAGCAATGACCTGGTCCTGCGCAGCGGGAGCGTCTCACGGTTCCACGCCACGATTGAGATTGTGGACGGTGAGTTCCGCGTCGCGGATCTCGCGAGCAGCAACGGCAGCTTCGTCAACAAGGTCAAAGTCGTCGCGCCGCACCCTGTGGCTCCAGGCGATGGCGTTGGAGTTGGCGACTTCACGCTGCGACTCAAGCTGCCCGAGGCATCCACGGGGACCGACCCGTTCGAGACAGCGGACACGATGCAGCTCCAGGACCAGGCGGAGCGGATCCGCGATGCCGCCTCGGGCGCCATCAGCACGCTGGCCGTAGGGGGCACGCTCCAGGACGGGCGCTACAAGGTGCACCGTCCGCTGGGAGAGGGGACGTACGCGGCCTTCGACGTCAGCCTGGAGCGGCAGGTTGTCATCAAGATTCTTGCCGCGCTCGGCGATGACCCCGAGACATCCGGCATCCATCGCGGCGCCCAGATGCTCATTCGGGTGCGCCACCCAAACCTGGTGACCGTGTTTGACGTGGGCGTCCGCCCGTCCACACGTGAACCGTTCATCGTGATGGAGCGGCTGGCGGGGACGGACCTGCAGACCGAGCTGGAGGAGCGCGGCCCCATGTCGCTCGAGCGGGCGATGGCGCTGTTCGTTCCCGCGCTGGAGGGATTGGCCGAGGCGCACGACGCGCACGTTGTTCACGCGGGCCTCAAGCCGTCCCAGTTCTTCCTCACGGAACCCGGGACACCGGGTGAGCACCTGGTCGTGCTGAACACCGGGTTCTCGCCTGCGTACCTGTTGGAGGAGGGCGCGGCGCAGGGACAGTTGTTCGGCGACCCGCGCTACATGGCGCCCGAGTACGCGCAGCACCAGAGGGTCAGCCCGCAGCTGGATGTCTACCAGGCCGCGCTCGTGTTCATCGAGACCCTGACCGGGGTGCCGGTGGTTCAAGGCAACCCGGCTGAGTGCCTGATGAAGCACGTCCAGGGGCGGATCTCCATCCCCGGCGCCGTGGGAGCGGGGCCACTTGGCAATGTGCTGCGGCGCGCCCTGACCGCCGACCATTCGGGCCGCTATCCGGACGCCAGGGTGCTGGCGCGGGCGCTGCGTCACGCGCACCACACCATCGCGCCGGTTGTGTCCGCGTCGATCGTCGCTCCGGCGGAGCCACCTTCGGGCGCCCAGAGGACCTCGGACGACGAGGACATCCGATCACGTATGGCCGGGCTGATCTATCACGAGGAGCCGGTATTGAACCTGGGGGACGCCGCTGCGGCGCCGTCGCCTCCGATGCCCGCGCCGCCGCGCCCCGCCCGACCGCCAGAGGCCAGATCGCCGATGCCGCCGCCTCCGCCTCCGTTGCCACGCGCCCCTTCGGGCGGTGCGGACGGACCGGTCGCCGCACAGACACCGCCGCCGGCAGCGTCGCTGGCTGCGGCCAGGGCCGCAGCGCTCAGCGCGGATCCACCGCCGCGCGCGTCCGCACGCGTGAGGGCGCGGCGGTCCGCTGCGCCGCGTCCGGCAGCCGTGCCGATGTACCAGGCGCCGGAGGCGGACAACCAGCTCGCGCTGGTCATCGCGTTCGCGCTGTTCGGCGTCGGGCTGGTGACGTTCCTGCTCGTCTGCGTACTTCTGGTCGCCTGGATTGTCCTGACCTGACCGGACACCCCGCGGGTGCGCGGAGCTACTCGCAGAAGCCGTCGGCGTACGCGTCATCCGGCGGCGTGCAAGCCAGGTTGCGTGCGCACGGGTCCTCGCACATCTCCGGCATGCCCGGCGGCGCGTCCCCCAGCGGGAGCCAGTCGGCGCTGAACGCCAACGAATCGCCATCGTAGTCCGTGACATTGTCGCCGCTGGTGAGCTTCAGGCTCGCGTAGCTGAGCGTGCCGGAGATCTGGTCCTTGCCGGTCTCGGGATTCTTGAGGATCTGGCCGCTGACCCGAACGTCGGTCAGCGCGAGTCTCAATGTGCCCAGCAGGACGGGGACTTCGGCTGGATCGGTCTCAAAGAAGCGGCTCCCATCCAGGGATGAGGCCTCGCCGGTGAAGAAGATGGTGAACCCGTTGTCACTGGCGTCAATCTCAAGCTCGAGGGGGTTGGTCGTGTTGGACGGCGCGTCGCCGAGCGGGTCACCGTCGGTGGAGACCATGCGCATCTGGCCGTCCTCACGGATTCGGACGTCGGAGATCAGGGTCAGAGTGATGGGGATGGGCTGCACGGCGGTCGTGACGATCATGTACAGGCCGTCGTCGAACTCAACCGGCTCGTTTCCGTCGCCGCGGGGCTTGAACAAAAGGTCGAACCGCGTGGACACGCCGGTGGAGCTGCCGCCCACGTCGGCCAGGCCCGCGGCGACCTCCAGCGTCACGGGCTCACCGACCACCTTGAGCGCGGTGTGGTCGAGTTTGACTTCGACATACGCCGGGTCGTGCACGACGAACTCGGTGTTGCCGCACGGTTGCGTGACGTTGCACTGCAACAGCGGCTTTTCGGCGACCAATTCGTTCTCGATGTCACGCTGCCCGGGCCAGACGCGGAGCACCAGTGTGCGGGCGTCGATGGGCTCGCTGAATTTGAGATGGAGGGAGTCGCCCTCGGTGAACACGCCCGACTCAGGCTGGAGCAGAGTGGGCTCCGGCGGCGGATCATGTTCGCAGTCGGGCGCCATCAACAACCAGGCGCTCAATGCGAGGAGAAGCAGTGTGGGACGCGCTCGGCCCAGGCGATGTTTCGCAGCTTGGTTTTGCATCAGAATACCACCGCCAACCGGTTCTCCAGCAGCCACGACACGGTGGCGTTGCCGTGCTCGTCCTCCAACGAGCTGCCGGGAATGAGCACCGCGGACTCCACGGTCCAGCGAAAATGCTTCTTGAAGATCCACTCGATCTGGAAGTCCAGTTCGGTGCCGTAATAGCTGCCGGGTTTGCCGCCATGGAAGTTGACGGCGTCGTCGTCGATGCGGTTTCCGTCGCCAGCCAGTGCGGTCAGAATCGGGTCCACGTTGCCGCCGGTGTCCGGCCACGCGATCAGAACGCCGGTGCGCAGGTGCAGGTGGTGCTGCTCGTTGTCGAACGCGTTCCAGGTCAGCTGGGGGAAGACCGCGAGCGCGTTGGTGAAGCGCCCGTCGGACGCAACCTCCGTGAGCGGGAACGAGCCGGCGTCCTGGCTGGCCAGGTTCTCGATCCCCACACCCACCGAGCGGGCGGATTCAAAGCGCAGGATCCGCTCGAAGAGCAACAGCCCCACGTTGAAATCCCGCGCGAAACCAAACTTGGTGATGGCGGTGTCGGAGCCGGGGTTGGCGTCGCCGCTGGCGTAGTCGAATTCGAACGTGAGGACAAAGTCGCCCAGGGTCACGTCCGCGATGACCTGCGCGCCGCCGCTCCTTATCTTCTGCGGCGCGGCCCCCTCCGTGGCCCCTCCAAGGAGCGAGAATCCCTCGCTGATCTCGCGGGTCTCGCCCATGACGACGATGGTCTGGATGTGGATGTCGACCGTGTCCTCGACGGAACCCTTGAGTCGCAGAGGTATCGAGTAGATGCGGGAGTCAAACTGCTCGTCGCGCAGGTGAACGAGATAGGTGTGGAACTCGAGCCCGCGCCAGTCCAGGCCCAGCCAGTCAGCCTGCGCCTTCTTGAGCTGGACGCCGTTGCCGATCTGCCGCAGGTCGTCGGAGGACTGGTAGACCAGGCCCTGGTTGTACCAGTCGTACCAGGACGCAAAGAAGACGCCGGAGTCGCGGCTGCGATCCGGGACGTAGTCGTCGCCCTCGGCTGCGACGCGGTAGTACTCGCTGAGTTTCGTGGCGAACAGGAGCCGGTCGGCGGTGTCGTTGAACTCGCTGGCACCCCATCGGTTGCGGCGCCCGCCGTCGTGGCTCGTGATGAAGCCGCCGTCGGTGATGGGCTGCCGTCCGAAGCGCAGCAGCCCCAGAGGGAGGTAGACCTCGCCGTACGCGTAGTTGACCTCGATGGGGTCGGCCTTCACCAGGACCGGTCCGTAGCCGTCCGGGTCGAGCGGGTCGCCGCCGGGCAGCAGCCCAACGTCCCACCGCGTGACGTTGGGGCGCTTGGACGCCAGGTTCACGCCGGAGTTCGGCGCGGGATCACCGCCGTACTTGCCGTTGTCGCCAAACAACACCCCGTCGAGGGCGTCGAGCTGCACGTGGACCGCGGCGACCCGCGAGAGCTCCCATCCGAGATCGAGGCGCAAGCGCTGCTCGGTCCAGATGGTCTCCCGCACAGTGTCCCCGCTCAGGTCGAGCGGGTTGATGCGAACGCTTCGGACCTGGTAGTCCGCAGCCGCCGTGAATTCGTGTTCGACGCCGTCGTCGGCGCTCGCCACTGACCCTGCAGACATCGCTAGAACGATGCATAGCAGGACCAGCCATCGTGTTGCTCTCGGCAACCAACTGGTCAGTTCTTTCAATGGATTCCTCGTCGCGTGCGAGGTCATCCCACTCCCCGCCGTCGGAAATAGCAAATCCTGCCGGTGTTTGCCATCCGGGTCCGTGTCGCCGCGTTTCGTGTCACTGCGGGCCTGTCAGCGGGCAGGTGTGGCCTTCTGCATGTCAGCCCACACCTGCTGCGGGGTCAGATGGGGGACGGGCAGGCCGGATGATTCCAGCCGCCGGATGGTGTCTACGACGTAGCTGTTGACCGGAGTCGGCACGCCGTGCCGCGCGCCCAGCTCGACGAACTCGCCATTGAGCGCGTCGATCTCGGTGGGTTTGCCCGCCTCGAGATCCTGGAGGGTGCTGGACCGGGCACGGGGGTCGATCTGGATGAGGCCCGGCGCGGCGCGGAGCACAATCCAATCCGGCGCGGGCAGCATCTTGATGAGCAGCCAGGGTGGTAGTCTGCCCACGGTGGCCGGCTTGATGCCGGCTGCGTCCAGGACGCGGACACCTTCCTCGATGCACGCCGCAAAGGACCGCCGGGCGTCGCGGGAGCGAACGGAGTCGGCGATGCTCAGCCCCGTCAGCGCGCAGATGCCATTGTTGAGGTTCAGCAGGAGCTTTCCAGCCTGCGTACCGAGCAGATCTGGCTCGAGTTTGACCTGCTCACCGCACCGTCCGAGCACCTCGGCGAGGACGCCGACGGGCTGCGAGCGGAGGCCTGTGTCCTCGATGCTGATGGGCCCGCTGGTGGCCTGGATGAAGCACGCGCCCTCGCGGAAGACGTTGAAGCTCACCATCCCGGCGCGGGCGTCAAGGCCGGCGTCGCGCAGCACGGCGGCGTTGCGCAGCCCGTTCTGGAGGGAGACGACGGGACAGTCGACCAGTGCCTCGACGAGGGCCTCCGCGGCCTGGACCGTGTGTTGGCTCTTGACCGTGACAAGCACCAGGTCCGCGGGTGGCATCTGTCCGGGGTCCGTGACGACGGTCAAGCGTCTACCGCGCGCGTGGACCGCACCACCGATGGTCCGCACCGAGAGGTCCGCCTCTAGCGCCTGAAGCCACGGGCGGCCGACAAGCGTGACGTCGGCGCCGTGACTGCTGAGCTGGACACCGACGTAGGCGCCAATGGCGCCGGCGCCAAACACACAAACACGCATGGTTCCCGTTGGGCTCGCGCCGTCTCAGCGTCTCCGTCGCACAAGGAACAACGCGGGCACGAGCAGCCACAGGGCCGTCGGTCCGCCGGCACCCACGGTCGTGCAGCCCTCGTCGGTGTTGCCGCTGCCGCTCGTGGTTCCCGGCTGTCCATTGTTCTCAAACACGCCGTTGTTGTCGCCGTTGTTGTCGCCGTTGTTGGCGGGTTGTCCGTTGTTGTCGCCGTTGTTGCCCGGTTCACCGTTGTTGCCAGGTTGCCCGTTGTTGCCTGGCTGGCCGTTGTTCGTCCCGGGGTCAGGATCGCAGATGTCGCCCAGACCGTCCGCGTCCGCGTCCAGTTGGTCCGCGTTCGCGAGGAGGGGGCAATTGTCGCCTTCGTTGGCGATGGAGTCGCCATCCACGTCGTCGTCGCACACATCGCCGACGCCGTCTGCATCGAGGTCCGCCTGGTCGCCGTTTCGCTCGTTGGGGCAATTGTCGTCGCCGTTGACGATGCCGTCCTCGTCGAGGTCCGCATCGCAGGCGTCGCCGATTCCGTCACCGTCGCCGTCCGCCTGGTCGGGGTTTGGCGCCTCCGGGCAGTTGTCCTGTCCGCGCGGGACACCGTCGCCGTCGAGGTCCCAATCGGGATCGCAGAGGTCGCCCACGCCGTCGTTGTCCTCGTCGCTCTGAGAGGGGTTCGTGAGCAGCGGGCAGTTGTCCTCCGCGTCCGTGATGAAGTCATTGTCGTCGTCCGCGTCGCAGAGGTCCCCCTCGAGGTCGTCGTCGTTGTTCGCCTGGTCCGCGTTGGGGACCCGCGGGCAGTTGTCCATGTCATTGTCGGTCCCGTCGCCGTCGAGATCCGCGTCGCAGGCATCGCCCATCCCGTCGGCGTCAAAGTCCTCCTGGTCGCGGTTGGGAACCTCGGGGCAATTGTCGTTGGGGTCCGTGATCCGGTCGCTGTCCGTGTCGGGTGCGACCGTGAGGGTCCAGACCTGGAGCGTGCGCCCGCCGTCGCCGTCGTCAACGGCGATGGTGACCTCGTGGTCGCCGGCCTGCACGGCGCTCGGTACCCAGCTGATGGACAGATCGACGGCGATCATCCCGCTCGGGACATTGATGAGGTCCAAGGTCAGTGGGTCCGCCTCCTCGCCCGCCGGGTCGGTGGCGACCACGGTGTACTCGTACGGGTCCAGGGGGACCGCCTCGGTGCCGGGCGTGCTGCTGATCTCCGGTGGGAGGTTGCGCACGTTGATGAACGCTGACTCGACCGTGCCACGTCGGAAACGGTCGCGCGCCTGGACGATGACCTCCACAAGCTGCTCGCCGTCGAGCGCTGCGAATTCCACTTCCTCGCCCTCCGCGTCGTACTCGCCGTCGTTATTGAAGTCCCACCGGATCGTGACCTCCTCCCCCTCGGGATCCACTGCGGACGCCCGGAGCAGGACAGTCTGGCCCTCGTCGACGCCCTCCGGCGTGTCCACGTCCGTGAACACCGGTGGCTCGTTGTCGAAGCCGCCATCGAGGAAGCCCAGGTACCCCTGGACCATCGGTGTGACGAAGGCATCCTGGGCTGCTGGGTAGCCATAATTGCCCAGGTCGAGCGCCATGTAGACGAACGTGCCCCCGCCGGGGAACTCCCGCACGGCCATCAGGTAGTTGTCCGGCTCTCCCTCGCAGCTGCGACCCACGACGGTGGCACCGTCGACGAGCTGATCTTCCGCAAAGTGCACCATGTGGTACGACGAGGATTGGTTCTCGCTGAACTCGTAGGCGTCGGGCAGGTAGGTGGTCAGGGGGTGCTCACCGACCGTGTTCCAGTCGCTGACGCAGTCGCTGGACTGGTGCCAGCCGCGGTGGGCGCCCAACGTGAAGAACTCGGCGAGCCAGACGTACCAGGGATCCCAATTGGACCCGCCCACGACCCACAGGTGCCCGCCGCTCTGAAGGTGGGGAAGGTAGTCGGGGGGCTGCGTCGTGCCGCCGTCGCGACCGACGATGAGCACATCCGCGCTGCCGGGCTCTGGCCAGTCGCCCACCTGCACGGTGTACTCCACTTCGAGTCCGTCGAGGCTGATGTCGAGGAACCGGTGCGCGTTTCCGCCGACGACGAAGGTCTGCGCCGCGGCGGGCACGGTCGCGAACAGGGCGGCGCAAGCGGCCGCACAGACAAGGAGTGGCTTCATGATTCGGTGCTCCCACGCAGGCCCTTGATCGATAGCATAAAGCCCACGCGCGAGCACACCGGGCGCGGGTGGTGCGGGAGGAAGTTGCGCCGGTTGCGGCACGGCGGTACACCGGGGTTGTCCCACATGCACGGAAGCGAGCGGCCTCGAGCCGCGTTACTGGGATGATGAGAGCACGTACAGCCATCTTCATTGCCCTGGTCGCCGCGGGATGCACGCGACCTCCGGCGCCTGCACCCGACGTTCCCGAGGCCGCAAAGCCCTCGCCTGTGGACCGGTGCCCTGAGAAAGTGGCTGCGGACGGTTTCCCCGGCACGCGGACCGAGCACGAGACTCTCGCGTACTGGACCGAGCGGCTGGGCAAGGTTCACGACCTGGACGAGGTCCTTCTCGACACCGACGAGGTCGCCCGGCACAACGCCGCGATCCGCCAGCCGACTCTGGGCCACACCGACCTGCTCGCCGACATCGACGAGGCGCAGCTGCGCGGAAAGATCACAGAGCGGCTCGATTGGATGCGCGAGCAAGTGGCCACGGGCAAGTACCGGGACGCTGCCGGTGAGGAGATTGCGCCGGCAAAGCGGTCGGAGCTCGACGACGTCACATACGCGATCGCGCCGTCACTCCATGTAGCTCTCGAGGACCTGGCCGTGCGCTGCGGACCGCGGCTGGCGGGGTACTTCAAGGTCCCCGTGGACCCCAACTTCGACCGGAACAATTGCTCTACCATTCACGCCCAGGAGCCGGTTCAGGTAGTCGCGTCGTGGCCGGGCGGGCTCAAGCTCGTCCGTGCCCGCTACACGATGGGTTGGATCTCCGCAGAGTCGAAGCTGTCGCCCGCCATTCCCGCCAAAGCCAAGCAGGCGTGGGTGCGCGGCGTCAAGTTGCGGGTCCCGGCCGCGACGACGTTGCGGCCCACCGGGGAGACCACCGTCGACGTGGTGGCGGGGACATTGTTGCCGCGGGCCTCGGAGGGCACGGTCTGGGTCGCGGCTGCTGACGGATTTCAGCTCGCGCCCACGCCCGAGGGTGCCGTCGCGACCGCGCGACCGGTGACCCGGCGCGCGCTGCTCGAGACCGCGTTCTCCTACCTCGGCACCCCCTACGGTTGGGGCGGCCAGGACGGCGGGCGAGATTGCTCGCGCTTCCTGCTGGACTCGTTTGCTTCTTTTGGGCTGGAGCTGCCCCGGTTCAGCGGTGACCAGGCCAAGGCCGGCACCTTCATGCTCGACATCGCCGATGTGAAGAGCGACACCGACCGCTTGCTTCTCATGGACGCAGCGGCGCGTCGCGGCGCAGTCCTGCTCTTCTTCCCTGGCCACATCATGCTGTACCTGGGCCGCGACGCTGACGGTCAGCCCATGGCCATCCACAGCTTTGCGGAGTACCTGGCGCCCTGCGAGGACGGAGGCGAGACCACCTTTACGAACAACCGTGTGTCGGTGACGAACCTGGAATTGGGGCGCGGGAGCTCGCGGCGCGCGTTCGTGGAGCGGGTCACGAAGATCGTCGTGATTGGGAAGGAGCCTGGCCCCGAGCTGGAGGGCATCGCGGCGCTGCGACCCGCCGCTCCGATGCAGAACGGTGGCGCGTGCTCGTCCAACGGCTGGGGCGAGGACACCACAATCTATCTGTCGCCGCAGATTCCCAACGAGAACCAGCCGCTGCGGGTGATTGTCACCAGCTACCGCGACAAGGCGCCTGGTGAATTGGTGCTGTGGGGACCGGACGGCGAGTCGATCCGCCCGGAACTCAAGACGTTTGGTGGGCCACCCCATAGCTGGGTCGCGACGCTCCCCCCGCCCAAGGGCGGGGAGTGGCGGGTGGCGTTTGGGGACGGGGACAAGGTCTGGGCGTGCAACGCCTTCAATGTGCGCGCACGCGGGGCGGCGTACCGCATCTGCAAGAAGGCGGACGAGAACGGCGAAGGATTTGGGCCGGTCTGGCGCGCGGCGCGGGGGTGGGGGCCGCGCACAGAGTCACTGTACGCCGCGTTTGTGGAGGCCTTGTTTGACTACGCGCCCGAGGACGACCGCACCTGGACCAATCTCCACGACCTCCTGCGCGACGAGTCGAGGAACCTCCTGTTCAACCACCTGGGACGCAATGAGGACGCGCGCCTCCGGCTCGTGCCGGACTGCGCGGACCTGCCGTTTTTCCTGCGGACGTATTTCGCGTGGAAGCTCGACCTGCCCATCGGCTTTCGCAAATGCAACCGCGGGCGGGCGGGCTCGCCGCCGGGCTGCGGCGCGCCACTGTCGCAGAAGATGCCGTGCGAGGGGGACAACGACATCCGCGGGTTCGAGACCTTCATCCGACGTCAGGTGGGTGGCAGCGTGCACTCGGGGTCTGGCCGGACCAGCCCTTACGACGACGGCACCGACTACTACCCGGTGCCGCTGACGCGCGAGGCGCTCCGGCCGGGGACGGTGTACGCGGACCCGTACGGACACATCATGGTCGTGGTCCGCTGGGTCCCGCAGGGGACCAATTCCTACGGCATTCTCATCGCTGCGGACGCGCAGCCGGACGGGACCATCGGTCGGCGCAGGTTCTGGCGCGGGACCTTCCTGTTTACCCCGGACACGACCGACGTGGGTGCGGGCTTCAAGGCGTTCAGGCCGGTGCGCAACGCCGGCGAGGATCGGGTGATCCAGCTGGACAACGCGGCGCTCAAGGACAGCAAGAAGTTCGTCCCGTACAGCGACGAGCAATACCGCGGGACCAAGGACGACTTCTACGACCGCATGGCGGCGCTCATCAACCCGCGACCGCTGGATCCGGTGGCGATGCAGACCACGCTGGTGGACGCGTTTGACGAGAGCGTTCGGCGACGGCTGGTCTCCGTCAACAACGCGGTGGAGTACAAGGCCAAGAACCCACGGGTGATCGACATGCCCGAGGGCTACTCCCTGTTTGAGACCTCGGGCGCGTGGGAGGACTTCTCCACCCCGTCGCGCGACATGCGCCTGCTGATCGCGCTGGACACCACGGTGCAGTTCCCCGACCGCGTCGCCAGAGCGCCCGAGCGCTACGGCATCGATGACCCCGCCCAGGTGGACAGCCGCATCGCTGCGCTGCGCAAGCATATGCGGGCCGAGCTCGACAAGCGCTCCATCGAGTATGTCGGCAGCGACGGAACCAAGCGGACACTGACCTTGGGCCAGATCGTGGACAACGCCGCGAATTTCGAGATGGCGTACAACCCAAACGACTGCGTGGAGATCAGGTGGGGCGAGCCCGAGGGTTCGCCGGCCATGGCGGCGTGCAAGGCGCGGGCACCCTCGGCGCAGACCACCCGGATGCGCGCGTACCGCCCCTGGTTCACCGACCGGCAACGACCTGCTCGCTGAGCCGTTGCCGTAGTGCGTGCCGCCTGCGCTCAGCTACGGCCTGCTGTCAGAATCCGGTCCACGGCGCCCTTGGCGAACGCGCGGGTCGCGGCGGGTCCGCAGCAATTGACCACAAACCCGTCGATGGGCAGCTCCCGCATCGCGAAGAAGAGCTCGTCTCCGGGCAGGGTCGTGGCCACCCCTGTGGCGCCGGTCTCCCGCACAAACGCGTCGACCGCATCCTCCGAGGTGAAGACTGCCAGGAGCTTCCGCCCCGCTGTGTCCGGGGCGAGCATGAGATCCGGGGCGTCCTCGGCGTCCTGGCCGACCACGAGGTAGCGCGAGAACGTGCGCAGTGCGAAGAACGGGTCATCCACCGTCTCCGGCGACTCCACGGCGCGCTCCACCGCGACGATCTCCGCCCAGACCCCCAGCGCGCCAAGCTCGTCGCCCGAGAAGCTCTCCGCGTCTTCGGAGCCGGGATCGATGTCGACGCGGTCAAAGCCGCGCAGCCGAAACACATGGCTTCCGGAGGCGACCAGGAGCCCGCCCACGTCCCCGGAGACCTGTGCGGCGGTGGCCGCCGCCCGCGTCCGGAATGCGACGAGGACGCGCGTGCCATCCGCGTCGCGGAGTACGCCGACGTGGGGCTCGCCGGTGGGGCCGGCCCGGCCTGGAATCCAGTAGGAAGGGTGTCCTGCGATCTGCCGCAGCTGCGCTGTTTCGAGGGTCATCGGCCAGTCTCTACCACGGGTGCCCCGCGGCTCGCCAGCGTCGCGCTCCGTCCGCGTCGAGCCGCGCGGCGGTTTGTGGCAGGGCCCGGGGCATCGTGGTATGGTTCGCCATTCGGTGTGTAGGGTCGCTTGTGCGGGTGGGCGCGGTCGTAAGACCGGGGCGCAATCCAGGATCTGATGAAGAGATTTCCAATCGTCCTTGTGGCGCTGGTTATGAGCATTGCGGGGCTCGCGGGCGCCGGATGCAGCCTGCTGCTGGACTTTGAAGAGTGCGCGGCGGATGGAGATTGCGCGACGCGCGCTCCAGGGCTCGTGTGCAGTCAGGAAGGGTATTGCGTCGCCGGTGCCCCCGAGTGCTCGGTCGACGACGACTGCGCGGGCAAGGGGGCCCGCACCAGCTGTGTCGCCGGGACCTGCACGGCCGCGGCGAACAATGGCGGCGACGCCGGGGACACGGGCGACACGACCGATGTGCCGCTGACCTGTACCGTGGCCGACTGCATCGAGAACAACGGTGACAACTACGTCTGCGGCGTCGGCGGGCGATGCGTGAACCTGCTCACGCCCCAATGCACGCGCATCGCGGGGCCGGTCAACCGCGGCAACACCGTGATCATCGGCTCGATTCTGCCGACGGTCGAGTTTGGCGACCTGGGCATCCCCATCGAGAACGCCGTGGTGCTGGCGGTGGAAGAGATCAACGACCGCGGTGGCCTGCCGGGAGGGCGCAACCTCGCGCTCATCGGGTGCGACTCCAGCGGTGACGCCGATCTTGGCGAGGCGGCGGCAAAACATCTGGTGGAAGAAGTCGGCGTGCCGGCGATCGTGGGCCCTGCTTTCTCAGGCGTCTTCATCGGCAATATCAACCTGATTACCGGCGCTGGCACACTGATGATCTCACCGTCGGCGACCAGCCCGGACATCACCGACCAACAGGACAACGGGCTGGCGTGGCGCACCGTCGCCAGCGACGTGTTCCAGGGGGTCGCGAGCTCCGATCTGATCCGCGACCGGGGCTACAGTTCGGTCGCCGCCATCGGAAAGGGCGACGCGTACGGAGAAGGGCTGCTCAACAAACTCAGCGAAGAGGTCGGCACGGAGCTCGGCATCGACAATTACGTGCCTCGCACCTACGACGAGGGAGCGCCGGACTTTGGGGCGATCGTGACCCAGGTCCTCGACGAGCTCCCGGACGTAGAAGTGATCGTCCTGTTTGGCACCAGCGAGGTGGTGGACCTGCTCGGGCTGTTCGAGACGGAGATCAACAACCGCGGCCTGCTCATCACACCGGATTATCTGCTCGCGGATGGCGGAAAGTCAGAGCTGATCTTCGCGACGATTCAGAACGCGGCGCCGCTCGACGACGAACTCCGGGCCCGCATCAGCGGCACGGAGCCGGACCACCAGAACGGCGCCGTCTTCCAAGCGTACCAGCTGCGCTACCAGGGGGCGTTCCCGCGCAGCAACGCCGGAATCTTCACCCCCAACTCCTACGACGCCACGTACCTCCTGGCCTATGCGATGATGACCATCGATCCAAACGTCGAAATTACGGGTGCTGGCATCGCAGCTGGGATGTCGAGGTTGGTGTCCGGGCCCATGACCGCCGTCGGCCCCAGCGACATCAACCAGGCCAGAAATGCGCTCACGGTGGGGAACTCAATCGACTTTGTCGGCGCCAGCGGCCCACTGGACTTCAACCTCGAGACCGGCGAGGCTCCGGCAAACGTCGCACTGTGGGCTGTGGAAGAGCGGGAGAATGGTGATCTCCGGTTCACAACCGCCATGTGCTACCTCATCGGCGAGGACGGGACGGGCGACTGGGCAGCCTGTCCACAGCAATAGGGGCGTGGTACGTTAGCGACCTGCCCGAGGGCACGTTTCTTCGCAACCGTGAGCACCGCCAATCTCCATGTCGCAAGACGGCGCGGAACAACCCGGTAGTCCAGGCTGGCAGCGGATGACCAGCGGCACCCTGCGCGCTCTGGAAGAGCTCGCACACAGCCGCGTTGGCCAGACTCTCGCAGGGCGCTTTCACATCCAGCGGTTGGTGGCGATCGGTGGGATGGCCGCCGTCTACGAGGCGATCCAGTCGCCGCTGATGCGCCGCGTGGCGGTCAAGATTCTCCACCCGTCGGAGATCGAGGCTGGGCGGCGTGATTACTTCCTGCGGGAAGCCAACGCCGTCGCCCAGCTGCGCCACCCGAACATCATCTCCATCGTGGACTTCGGGCAGGAGCCCGACGGTACTCTGTTCCTGGCCATGGAGATGGTCCCGGGAATGACATTTGGCGAGCTGCTCGGGCGCGAGTATCCGCTGGACTTCAAGCGGCTGACGCACATCGCAGAGCAGGTGTGTCTGGCCCTCGAAGTGGCGCACCGCGCGGGTGTCGTGCACTGCGACATGAAGCCCAGCAACATCATGATCGAGTCGGTGCCGGGCAACCCTGACCACGTCAAGGTGCTGGACTTTGGCATCTCGCGCTCGCTCAAGAAGGAGCCCGGTCAGAGCGTGCTCGACGAGCAGATCATTGGCTCGTACCACTACATGTCCCCGGAGCAGATCCTCGGTGACTCCGTCACGCCGCAGACCGATGTGTATGGGCTCGGCGTGGTCCTGTTCACCTCGCTGACGGCCACCTATCCATTCAACGAGGCAGACGACGCCCGGCTGATGGACGCGATCATCAAGAAGCGTCCACCGATGCCCAGCCAGGTCCGTCCGGAGCTGCTGATCCCTCCGGCGCTCGACGGAATCGTCAGCAAGGCACTGTCCAAGGCCCCCGCGGATCGATACCAGAGCTGCGCTGAGCTTCGCCGCGCCCTGATGCGCTTTGAGGAGACCGCGGGGCTGTCGCCGAGCACGGACACGCCCCACTCCCTTGAGATCCTGCTGCCCGAAGATGAGCTCTTCGAGGTGGAGATCGATCTCTCGATGGACCTCGAGGCGGACAGCGTCGCTGACGACGAGGAACGCCCGGTCAACCTGCCGACGTTCGGCCCGCTACCGGCGATTCCCGCGGACCTCGGCGCGCTGCCGCTCAACATCTCGTTCCCTGAGCCGGAGATGCTGTTGGGCCCGGAGGCGCCGCTCGAGGAGAGCCTGCGCTTCCTGTCGGGGCGCGCGCCGATCATCGGGCGACGCAGGCAGCTGGCCGAGATCCAGCGCGCCGCGCTCCTGACCCGGCGCGGGGTGGTGTCAGCCCACGTCACCGGGGCGCACGGCGGGGGCGCGTCCTTCTTTGTGACGCGTGCCTTGGAGGTGCTCCGCTCGGACCTGCAGGCGACGATTCTGCACGACGAGCTGCCGTCGAGCTGCCGCGAGTACCCGCTTCAGGCGCTCTACCAATTGGTGTGCGGAGCGGTGGACGAATACGAGACCATGGTGGGTGTGGAGGCCGGCCCCGAGGGCGAGTCCGTTCTGGCTCGTCGCCGGCGCAACCTGGTGCGGCTGGGGATGGGACGGTTTGAGGCCGCCAGCTTGCGGGCGCTCCTCGATCGATTCGGCAGCGCGGACCCACACCTGCGCAACTACGAGAACGGGCCGCTGCGGTCTCCCGAGACACGCGTTGCCCTCCTGACCCACGCGTTCGCGGAGTTGGTCCGGCTGCTGGTCATGCTCGGGCGAGAGCGCAGCCAGGGCGGAGCCCACCGCGCACCACTCGTCCTGACCATCGATGGGTGGGAGCACTGCGATCCGGTTTCGCGGGCGGTGGTCCGGCGCATCCTCACCCAGTGTGCGTCGCTGCCGTTGCTCTTCGTCGCGGTCACGACCCAGGACGCCTCGCCGGACGCCGAGTACTTCCCACAGGAGTACAGCCACCCGCACGCAGCCCCCTACGACGACGACCGCGGCTGGGACCTGCGGGTTCACATCCCACCGTACACGCTCCCGGAGGTGCGGGAGTACGTTCAGCACCGGGTCGGCCGCCCCGTGGAGGAGGCCTTGCTCGGCCGCCTGGCCGGGGCGAGTCACGGCAACGCGCTGATCCTCAAGGAGCTCACGCAGATGCTCACTGGGGTCACGCCGATGCCGGGCGTGGATGGACCCACCTGGGCCCCTGAGCTTCTGCCGGAGTCGGTACACCGTCTTTTTGCCCAGCAAATCGACCGGCTGGGCCGCGACGGAAAGATGTTGCTGGCTGTGTGCACATTGGTCGGGCCTTCGTTTACCGAGGCCGCGCTGCGCGCAGTCATGCCCGACGAGTTCGACGTCGGTGGCACGCTCGCCGAGCTCATCGGCGGTCGCATCCTTGAGGCGGGGCCCGACAATGTGCGGCTTCGGTTCAGGTTCCCGCAGATGCGCGACATCTCCATGAAGCGCCTGCACCCGCGGCTGAGGCGAGGGCTGCACCAGCGAATCGCAGGGCTGCTCCGAGAGCGGCGGCTGCCGCTGGACGACTACGAGGCGGACTTCTGGCTGGCGCGACATACGCTCAAGGGCGGCGACCCCATCGGAGGAATCGACGTGCTGCTCGCGACGGGCACCCGCGCGAGAGAGGCCGGCGAGCCGCACCTGGCGCTGCGTCGATGTCGCCAGGCTGAGCAGTGGATTCACGCCTGCCGATCGCGGCGCGACGGCGGAAGGGACGCCGAGGAGTCGGACTCCGAGGTGGATCCGCTGAGTCTCGATCCCGAGATCGCCGCTGGCGCCTCGGAGGAGGAGCTGGAGCGGCTCTCGGTGCGCAACACCGTCGAGCGGTTTGTTTCAGCACGCAAGCTGGGGCTCGCGTTGGGCCACGGGCCCGAGTCCGTGATCCCCGAGCGGCTGCCCGGCGCGTTCATCGATGAGATGCAGCGCGCGACCCACATCCCCGCCGAGCTGCGGGCCCTGGCCGCACTGGAAGTCGGCCGCTACCTCGCCAGCCTCGAGCGCCACGCAGACGCGCGGCAGCCTCTGCAGTTTGGCGCCGTCCTGGCGCAGAACGCCGGGGACCCTGAGGTGCTCGTCGCGCTCAAGCTGGAGCTGGTTCAGAGCCTGCACAAGGCCAAACGGCTGTCCCGTGCCGCAGAGCTCGCCGGCGAAGCTCTGTCGCAGATGCGCAAGCCTGGCTTTCGGTCTGTAGACCCACAGCTGCGCCTGTCCCGACCCCTCGACCAGCTGGCCAAGATCTGCATCGAGCGGCGGCAATACCCCCGCGCTGAGCACTACCTGGACCAGGCACGAGCCATCGCCGACACCGATGGTGACCTGGATCGCCTGGGCGAGATTCACCTCCATTACGCCGCCCTGTACCGCGCTCAGAACAAAAACAGGCGCACGTACCAGGCGCTCGTGCGCGCGCTGGAGATGACCCAGCTCAACCACGACCTGAGGGCCAAGGTCCGCGTGCTCTACAACCTCGGCACGGCGTCCGCGCTACTCGGCAAGCGCAGCGAGGCGCGGCGGTTCCTGTCGGACGCCTCCGAGGTGGCGATCAACCTCGGCTGGACCGACTTCATCGCCCTGATCAACGGGCAGCTCAAGCGGGTCTGACGTGATTGGTGGTGGCCTACGCCCTGAGAAGCCAACCGGCGGGATGACACGGGACTGGCGCCGGTGGTGGATTGCGGGCGTCGCCTTTGCGCCGTTCATCGTCGCCAGCGTCTACATGAGCGCGAAGCCTGTCCCGACCAAACTGGCGCGGACCCACGGCGGCAGCGCCGCTGACTTCTCCACCAACCCCTACCTCGACGCGGAAGGCGGCCGGTTTCGGCGGACCGCCGTGCACATGGGTACGGATTGGACCGTGGAGGTCGTCGCCCTCGACGAGCAAGCCGGGGAGGCTGCGTTGGATGCCGCGTTTGCCGAAGTCAGCGCGGTGGAAGCGCGAATCAGCGAGTGGAAGCCGGACAGCGAGGTTTCGCGCATCAACCGTGGGGCGGGGGCTGCCGTGGCCGTGTCTGCGGACACCTTTGCGATGATCGAGCTGGCGCTGGGTGTCGCCGCCGAGACTGGCGGCAGCTTTGACCCGACCTTCCTGCCCCTCTCGCTGGTGTGGCGCATTGAAGCCGGTGACGCTCGCGCTGAGGTACCCCCGGACGAGGAGATCGCCGCGGCCAGGGCCCACGTGGGTTTCCGCCGCGTGACGGTCGACAAGGCGGCAACGTCCGTCGCCCTCGGGGAGGGGATGTCGCTGGGCGTCGGCGGGATCGGTAAGGGCTGGGCCGCGGGTCGGGTCGGGTCGGTTCTGGAGGCGCGAGGGATCACTCGCTACCTCATCGACGCAGGTGGGGACGTCCTGGCCGGCGCTGGACCGAGCAGTGGACAGTCCTGGAAAGTCGCAGTGGCTGGGCCTGGCGGCGAGACGATCGAGACCGTGGAGCTCACCCACGCCGCAGTGGCGACCAGTGGCGACGCCCAGCGGTTCCGCGAGATTGGTGGGGTGCGGTATTCGCACATCATCGATCCCCGAACGGGGCGACCTGCGGCGAAAGCGGCGTCTGTGACCGTGCGACACAAGGACCCGGCCATGGCGGACGCATACGCGACGGCCGCCGCGGTGTTGGGGCCCGAAGAGGCCCTGAAGTTCGCCGATCGCAAGGAGGGGCTCGAGCTGCTCGTCGTACTTCCTGACGGCGCCGTTCAGAAGAGCGCGGGTTTCAGCTCTCCTTGAGTCGGTGCTACAAGATTGCGGACCGGACTTCTGCCCACGCCCAATGAACGGCGATGAGAAGTTCGTCGTCCCGCCGCGGCGGTGTGGGCGACCCGAGATGGAAAGAAACGGAAGAAATTCCGGGGCGTCGGGCGTTGCGCCGGCCCTCGAACATAGGAAGGAGAGTCATGTCTGAGTATCGCGTCGAAACCGACAGCATGGGTGAGGTACAGGTCCCCTCCGGACGACTGTGGGGCGCGCAGACGCAGCGGTCCTTGGAGAACTTCCGCATCAGCACGGAGACCATGCCTCCCGCGTTGATCGAGGCCTACGCGGTGGTCAAGACCGCTGCGGCGACGGTCAATGAGGCTCTGGGCGAGATCGACAGCGCAGTGGCCACGGCGATTCGCGGTGCCGCGGCGGAGGTCCGAGAGGGCAAGTGGGACGACGAGTTCCCGCTGAAGATCTGGCAGACGGGCAGCGGAACCCAGACGAATATGAACGTCAACGAGGTCATCGCGAACCGGGCCAGCGAGCTGATGGGTGGACAGCGCGGGCAGAAGAAGCCCGTGCACCCCAACGACCACGTGAACCGCGCCCAGTCCACGAACGACTCCTTCCCCACCGCCATGCACGTCGCCGCCGCCGTCGAGGCGAATCGGCGGCTGCTTCCGGCCATCGACAGGCTGACAGAAGTCCTGGACGCGAAGGCGGTGCAATACGCTGGGGTCATCAAGACCGGTCGCACCCACCTGCAGGACGCGACCCCGCTGTCTCTGGGGCAGGCCATCGGCGGTTGGTCGGCGCAGCTCAAACAAGCCCGCGTCAGCGTCGTCTCGTCGCTGGACCAGGTCTACGAACTGGCGCTCGGCGGTACGGCTGTCGGCACCGGTCTGAACACGCACCCCGCGTACGCGGAGGATGCCGCGGCCGAGATCGCAAGATTGACCGCGCTGCCGTTTGTCAGCGCCGCCGACAAGTTCGCGGCGCTCGGCGCGCACGACGCCATGGTCGCCCTCAGCGGCGCGGTGCGCCAGCTCGCGTGTGCCGCGATGAAGGTCGCCAACGACGTGCGGTGGCTCTCGAGCGGGCCGCGCTGCGGCATCGGCGAGATCAGCATTCCAGAGAACGAGCCGGGCAGCTCCATCATGCCGGGCAAGGTCAACCCGACCCAGTGCGAGGCCCTCACGATGGCGTGCTGCCAGGTGGTCGGGAACGACACGGCGGTCGCCATGGCGGGCAGCCAGGGCAACTTTGAGCTCAACGTCTACAAGCCGGTCATGATCCACAATGTGCTGATGTCCATCCGGCTGATGGGCGACGGGCTGGAGTCGTTCAACGTGAACTGCGCGGCGGGCATCGAGCCGAACCTCGAGAGGATCGGGGAGCTACTGGAGCGCTCCCTGATGCTGGTCACCGCCCTCAACCCCCACATCGGCTACGACAAGGCCTCCAAGATCGCCAAGAAGGCCCACGCAGAGGGGACGACGCTCAAGGAGTCGGCGGTGTCGCTCGGGTACCTGACACCCGAGCGCTTTGACGAGCTGGTACGGCCGGAGAACATGATCGGGCCCAACCGATGAGCCGGCAGGGACGCGCGTTCTCCGTTCTGTTGGTCGTCCTGGCCAGCGGCTGCGGCGAGACCGTGGAGGAGCAGGACGCGTCAGACCCGCGTCTGGTGATCACCGCCGACTGGTTGTCGGGGACGCTCACTCTCCTGGACCATGATGCGTTGGTGGCGGGCGCGTCCGCGGAGACCGCGCTGGTGGATACCGTGGACCTGAGCGCGTACGCGCCAGGACCGCTGGAGCTGGAGCTCACGCCGGACGGCGCGCTGGCGGTGGTGACCGTCAGCCCGGGTTTCTTTGGTGGAGGCGTTGGCGGAAGTCTCGTCGGAAGCCCCGAGGTTCCGGAAGGTGGGCGGCTACTGGTTGTCGACATTGCATCGCGCAAGGTGGTGGCGGAGCTGGAGACCGAGCACACGCCCATGGGCATCGCCATCTCGCCGGATGGGCGTACGGCCTGGACGGCCAACTACGGCGACGCTGAGACGGGGCGCACCCTGAGTCAGATCGACCTTGCGTCCATGACCGTCGTGGCCAACACGGAGGTCGGGGGCCGCCCCGAGCAGGTGACCCTCAACGAAGATGGCTCGCGCGGGGCGTTGAATCTGGCCAGCGACAACGCGATTCGGCTGTTCGACACCTCGTCGGGGGCGGTAGCGGACCCGATGACGACGGCCTCAGACCCCTCGGATCTTGCGTTCGTTCCGGGTACGGGGCGCATCGCTGTCGCCGCCAGCCAGGGCTTGAAGGTCCAGATCTTTGACGTGGCCACAGGTGAAATGACCGCTGAGGTCGCGACCTCGGGGGCCTTCCCGTACGGCGTGACGCACATCCCGGGTACCACGCGCGTGCTGGTGACGGGCGGCATCGCGGACGCGAACCTGTTTGATATCGACGTGATGACCGGCGAGCTCGTGAAGAAGACGCCGCTCGAGGGCGGCGCCTATCCTCTGGTGGCAGCCGTCAACCAGGAGGGGTCACACGCCTTTGTGCCGCACCCCATCGACGGGATGCTCAGCGTGTTCGACATTGCCGGCGACGGCCTGCGAACCATCCAGGTCACCGCTGGCGACGGGCCGATGTACGCGGTGGTCCAGCCAGCGCGGTAGGCGCGCCCGCGGTGGAAGGTCACTCCGCGCAGCCGTCTCCGGTGCAGATCTCCTGTTCCCCAAAGTACGCGCGGTCGCGTCTGAGGTTGGACGGGGTGGGCGAACAAACTCGCGCCTTGTCGTGGCTGGCAGTCAGGGCTTCCACGATGGGTCGTAGGCTTTGGTCACCTTGCGCAGAAAGTCGTAGCAGATCTTGTCCGTTCCGTCGGAAAAACGGCGCAGCCAGAAACCAGAGATAAGGTAGTCACCGCGTCGCTCGCCCATCTTGAGCTTCTCTTTGATTCCGTGGACGTCGGCCTGCGCATAGTACCACTCCATCATGTCGTTGGAGTATTTGTCGCTATCAGCCCCAAATTTCTTTCGGGCTTCCACAAACGATTTGGTGGCCGCGGCCTTGTTGGGCTTCATCACCGCGTAGCCCTTGGTGTAGTCGCGCACCGGCTCGCGAACGACTGCGTAGACCTTTGAGGCGGCTACGCCGAGGAGGGGCTGGTCCGGGTCGATGTAGAGGGTGTCCAGGAGCTTCCGAAGCGGTGCCGCGTTCACCCGACCCGGCTGCTTGTCGAAGAGGTCACCGCCGATCCGTTCGCGCAATACATCGTTGGTGACCAGCCGCAGCCGACCCTGCCAGCCGTTCTGTTCGTATTTGTCCCAGGACGCGGGGAGCGCGTCGCGGAACACCGAGCGCATCCCGGAGCGCACAGACCCGATTCCAAATGTGATCGGCCGCTCGAATGTATGTTTGAGGGTCCCGCCGCCGAGGGTGACCTTGACGAAGTTGGGCTCTTCCACCTGGGAGGACCAGCGGCCAAAGCTCAGCAGGACACGTCCGGCCAGGACGCGCAGGTCGCCGTCGCGCAGCTCTTCCGCGGCTGCCTCCGCCGCCTGTTTTTCGGCCTTCTCTTTGTCGGCTGCCTGCTCCCGCTTGGCCTCGTCCGCCCGTGCCTCCTCCTGCGCCGCCTTCTCCTGCGCCTCTTTGGCCAGCTTCGCGTCTCGCTCCGCCTTGACCTGACTGTCGTCGTTCTTGGGCGCCGGACGATTGGCGGCGCCGCCGGGACCATCCGCAGACTGCTGTGGTGCTTCCACCCGTGCCGACTCAGATGGGCATCCCGTCAGGATGAGGAGGGCCAGGAGCGGCAATAGATACTTCATGGTCGATCTCAGGCTGGGGGCTGTCCGACGCACCACTCTACAACGAGTCGCCGCGACCTGGCGACGATCACTGGAGCGGCGTCTGCTGCATGGCTCCGGCCACCGACTCATAGACGGTCCGGCGGGGGTCGTCGCGACGAAACAGCAGCCTGAACTGGTCGGTCAGAAGTTCGACGTCCGGGAAGATCGCGCGAAGGGCTCCGTCCCGAAGGTAGGGCGCCACAAAATAGGTAGGCAGAACCGCTACGCCATCGCCGCGAAGGACCAGGGAGAGGATGCCCGCGATCGTCCCAATGCGCACCACTGCGCCGAATCGGATGCGGTCATCGCCCCCGGCGGCGTCGCGGTAGTAGCGCAAGAGCGGAAGCTCTGGGTGCGCGTCCACCAGGGTGTGATGGGTCGCGTCGGCGGAGGTGCGCAGCGGCGTCTGGTCGAGCAGGCCGGGGGCTCCCACGAAGGTGTACGCCTCCGTGTGCAGGTTGAAGTGGTCCACGTGCGGGTCTACCACGGTCCTCGAGCTCACCGCACAGTCGATCTCCAGCGTGCGGACACGCAGCTCCAGATCCGCGCCGCTGCCGAAGTACAGGTGGAACGTGACCCGCGGCAGCCGCTCTTTGAGTTCGGGCAGCATCGGAATGATCCAGCTGAGGCCGAGCTCGTGGCGCGTGCCGAGGTTGAGCTCCATGGACGGCAAACCCGCGTTGCCGCGGGCGTCGGTCACCAGGCTCTCGGCGGAGAGCAGTACGCCCTGGGCCTGGGGCAGCAAACGCAGCCCCTCCTCGGACAGCGCCACATGCCGGGTGGTCCGGTGGAAAAGGGTGACACCCAGATCCTCCTCCAGTCCTTTGATTCGCTTGCCGAGGGCGGCGGGCGTCAGACCCACGGACGACGCGGCCGCACGGAAGTTGAGCAGGCGGGCCGCGGTGACAAAGCAGTGAAGCGAGTCGAGATCAGGTAGAGTGGCCATGCGCTCCAGGGTCGTAAGAGGCGTGCGAAGGTTTATGTCGCAATTCGATATAGTCTAGTGGATGAAATATCGATTCACAAGACAATCCATCGAGACTACCTTGGCTGCAGGAGGCACGCTCATGAAAATCCATGTCGTCACAATCTCGCTCTTCCTGTTCGCCCTCGGCTGCAGCCCGGAGTACGCGTCTCGGACCGTTGGACCTGAAGGGCCTGGCGCAGAGGGTCCGGACAGCCCCGATTCACCCGACACCCCGGACACACCGGACGGGCCAGGCACGCCCGACAAACCGGACATCATCGAGCCCGGCCCCGCGCCGGACGGTGTTCACCTGGAGACCTGCGGTGCGGAGCAGGCGTGGTGGACCGAGCACGACGATTGGTTCGTGGACGAGGGCTTTCTCGGCATCTCGCCCAATGGTGGCCTGCTCGTGCGGACCAGCACAAACGGATCCAACACGGCCTTCCGCCTCCGCGACGGGGAGCCGCTCTTCGCGGTGGAGCAACGGCTGCAGGAGGGCGCGCTGGCGCAGGACTGGAGGGTGCACGGAGAGTTCGTCCAGGATGGGCAGGAAGTCCGACTGGCCATCAAGCAGCTCATCACCGGGACCGTGGTGCAGAGCGTCGCGATGGAGCAGCAGAACATCCCGCGCGTCGTATTGAGCAGCGATGTGTCGACTGCGCTGATCGCCGGCTGTCGTCAGGACGTGTTGACCATCCAGACCTGGTCGCTGTCATCGGGCGACCTCGGCGAGCGAATCGAGCTGGCCGACGGTTGCGACGACTTCTCGTGGTACCCGACGCTGCCGGTATCGCTGGCGGCGGACGGTAAGACAGCGGTAGTCGGAGGCCGCAAAGCGGGGGACCTGATCCACGTGGACCTGCGCACGGCGGAGTGGACCTCCGTCACCGCGCATCCCGAGGACATGGAGCCTGGGCCGTTCTACGGGGGGCAGTTGCTGAGCGCGGCGATTCGCCCGGACGGGACGCAAGCCGTAACCGCCGGACACGACGGCAAGGTGCGCGTGTGGAATCTGCCGGAGCTGGAGCTGGTCCGCGAGTTCTCCTCACGCATGGTCGTGCTGAACCTGGATTCCTACCAGCCGAGCGCAGGCAGCGCCGTGTCGTGGTCCCCGGATGGACGGCTCCTGGCGCACCTGGACGAAGAGGCGAACGTGCTCGTGCGCAAGACCTCGGATTGGAGCGTGATCTACCGCATCGAGCGGCCCGTGCCGGAGGATCCCCAGAACTTTGGGGGTGAGGAGTTTGTGGAGAACGCGCCAGTTCAGATGGCGTGGGGCGAGGACATGAAGAGCCTGGCGCTCAGCTTTGACCGGGGCGTCGCCCTGTGGCGCTGCGAGGCGGATTGGGCGCGGGGCAACGGGCCGTTGAGCGTCCGGCTCGACGGACCGGACACCGCCCGCGTGGGTGAGCCGGTGACGATCACTGCCACCCATTTTGGTGAGGCAAACCTGCATGGCCACACCTTCCTGCTCAACGGCGAGGAGCTGGGTTTGGGTGGCACAACACGGGACTTGCGCTGGACACCGGCGCAGCCGGGTAACCACGAGCTGACCGTCGTGGTGGAAGATGGCCTGAGCGAGGGCTCCGCCACCCTTCAGATTCTCGTACGCTGACCCGTCACCGGGACGGATTGCAGCTCACGATGGGCGGCGGAAACGTGTCCGAGCAGCCCACACCGATCCACTCCTCATCGCAGAGTCCATAGAGCGCCCCCCGGCAGGCATCGACCTCACAGGTCGGGGTGGCGCCGCACGCGGCAGGCGCCGCCGCGCACTCTTCCCGCTCCTCCTCGTCCTCTGCGCCGAGATAGGCTACGCAGACCTCGCCACTCGCGCACGCGTCGCAGCCCTGGGCACTGCCACCGCCGCCCCCTGCCTCGTCGCCGCAGCCCAGAGCAAGGACAGCGAGGGTGAGACAGGCGCCCGCCAGGATGAAGTTTCGCAATGTATTCATGCGCGCCACGTTACCGGATTTGTCCCGCGGCTGCACTGCGGAACGAGACGCGCGTGAGCTTGGCGGGGTTGATGAGCACGTGAAGCGACGACACCCTGCCCTGGGAATCCAGCGCCAAGGACAGGACGCTGGTTCGCGCGGTGCGTGGTTTGGTGGACGGAGCGTCGGACAGCAGACACGGCACTGCGTTGAGCGTCCTGATGTCGAACCACGCAGTAGCCGGGTCGACCTGCGCGGTGACCCCGAGCAGGAAGTCCCGGACCTTGCGGCGGCCGTGCACCGGACGCAGCGCGGCGACGAACACCCCGCCTCCATCGTTGACCATGCGGACATCCTCGGCGAGCAGCGCCTCCACCTGGGCGATGTCCCGGGTGGCGAGGGCGGCCAGGAACGCAGAGATGGTCTCCGCATGTGCATCTGCCAGATCGACCTGGCGCGGCCCACCGTCGTAGGTCTGGAGAGCTCGCCGCGCGCGGTGGTGGGTCGTCTTGACGTTGGACGCGCTCATCTCGAGGGCGTCGGCGGTCTCCTCCACCGAGTAGTCCATCACGTCGCGGAGAATCAGCACCGCCCTGCGCTTGGGCGGCAGCGCCTCGAGTGCCGCAAGGAAAGCCAGAGAAGCACTCTCACGGGCATCGTATTGTGCCTCGGGGCCAAGTTCGACGACGGGCAGGTCTTCGACCGGCGTGGGAAGCCAGGGGCCGGTGTACTGACGGCGGCGTCTGGCTCTGAGCACGTCTCGGCTGGCGTTGACCGCCACCTTGATCAGCCACGGTCGTGCGGGTCTGTCGTCGGCCGGGAGGCGCTCGATCGCGCGTTGAAACGTGGTCTGCACCACATCGTCCGCGTCCGCCGCACACCCCGTCATTCGGTAGGCCAGGGACCAGACTACATCTCGGTATACAATGTATTCACCTTCACGTGCTGCAGTCACGCTGCTCGTCTCCGTTGTGCGTCCACAGCCAGAGCTTGCGCCGCAGCCTCGCCGGAAGCAAACGCGGCATCCGCAAGAACGCCCTCCGGCCCGACCCAATCACCGGCGAGAAACACGCCATCCACACACGTCCGAACTGCCGGGCGTGCCGCTCCGTCCTCGGACCGATCGAGACAGCTCGCCGCTTGAATTCGCGGTAGCCATTGCTGGTGAAGACACGCCTCACGCCAGCCCGGTTGCGCACGATCCAACAAGCCCTCGACCTCGGCGCGCAAGGCCTCGGGGTCGGGACGCGTTCCCGGCTCAACGTACCGGATACACTGCACGAGGGCGGCGCCGTCGGGAGCGAGCCGCGCCACGGCCGAGTGGACCGACAGGTAGAGGGGGGCGTCCAGGCTCAGGACGTTGAGAACCTCTGGATTGGGGAGCGCGCTCAGGGCGACATCCAGGCACGCCGCCATCACCGGTGGGTGCCGGTGCAGATGTGCGCGCACCTCGTCTGCAACGGGCTGCGGCAGAATCTTGCCGGCAGCTGCAGGAGGCACGGCCACCACCACGGCGTCCGGGCGAAGTGCCTCCCCCGATGCCAGGAAAACCTCCGTTGTTCGCGGGTGCGCGCGGGTCTGGATCAGGGAGACGAGGCTCCCGTTGCGCACCTCGACGCCGACGGCCCACGCCTGCTCGAGCAGGCCGTCGACGAGTGTCTGCCAGCCCCCGTCGAGGTACATAACCTGTTTGAACATGGCCTGGCGCAGTTGGCCCAACGCCGCGCCCGCGCTCTGCTCATTGGGCGCGTGGGCGTACGTCGCAAGGCGCAGCAGCGTCCGCAGCAACGAGCTCACCTTGGGCGTGGCGGCGACCCGGTCCGTCCACTGTGCCGTCGAGACCGACGCGAGCCCTTCCAGAGGTGTGAGGGCCGCTGCGCCCATCGCCGCCGCGAGATCGAGCTTCTCGGAGGCGGTCAGGAGGGTGGTTTGGAACATCGAGCTGGCGCTGACGGGGGTACGGTGCAGGGCGCCCCCGGACTCCACGTACGAGGCATGGAGCGGCGCTGCGGCGCCGCTCCACGCCACGCCCAGCCGCCGGAGGACCCGGTCGCTGGCGCCGCCCTGGTACAGCGCGTGTGCGCCGCGGTTGAACAGGAAGCCGTCGACGTTGCGGCTGCCCGCCCGCCCCCCCGGCTTCTCAGCACGCTCAAGGAGCGTGACCCGAGCGCCTTGGCGAGCGGCGAGCACCGCGCATGTGAGCCCAGCGAGGCCCGCCCCGACAACGACGATGTGTGAATCCGACATGACTCTCCTTTGG
>CALBXO010000195.1 GCA_937890335.1 uncultured Pseudomonadota bacterium
CGCGGGAATAGCTCAGTTGGTAGAGCATCAGCCTTCCAAGCTGAGGGTCGCCGGTTCGAACCCGGTTTCCCGCTTACGCAGCAAGCCTACGTAGCTCAGCGGTAGAGCACTTCCTTGGTAAGGAAGAGGTCCCCGGTTCAAACCCGGGCGTAGGCTCTGAAATTTTGTCGGCGACGTGCCCGTCGCCCGATGCACGACGAGGAGATTCGCAAAATGGCGAAAGCACAATTCGTACGCAACAAACCGCATGTCAACGTCGGCACCATTGGGCACGTTGACCATGGAAAGACCACTCTCACCGCCGCGATCACCAAGGTGCTCGCGCTGGCCGGCGGCGCCGAGTTCATCGATTTCGATGCCATCGACAACGCCCCGGAAGAGCGCGAGCGTGGTATCACGATCGCCACCGCCCACGTCGAGTACGAGACGGAAGCCCGTCACTACGCTCACGTGGACTGCCCGGGTCACGCCGACTACGTCAAGAACATGATCACGGGCGCCGCCCAGATGGACGGGGCGATCCTCGTTGTGTCTGCCGCGGACGGTCCCATGCCGCAGACGCGTGAGCACATCCTGCTCGCTCGCCAGGTCGGTGTGCCCCGCGTTGTGGTCTTCCTCAACAAGGCGGATATGGTCGATGACGAGGAGCTTCTCGAGCTCGTCGACATGGAGGTGCGCGAGCTTCTGAGCGCGTACGACTACCCCGGCGACGACATCCCCGTGATCGCTGGTTCGGCCCTCGAGGCCCTCGGTGGTACGGACAGCCCGCTGGGCACGCCGAAGATTCTGGAGCTCATGACGGCGGTGGATGAGTACATCCCCACGCCTGAGCGTCTCCTGGATCGCCCCTTCCTGATGCCGATCGAGGACGTGTTCTCGATTCCGGGTCGTGGAACGGTCGTGACCGGCCGCATCGAGCGTGGTCAGGTCCACACCGGTGACGAGGTCCAGATCATCGGGATGAAGAAGGAGATCGACAAGTCGGTCATCACCGGCGTTGAGATGTTCCGGAAGATCCTCGATGAGGGTCTGGCGGGCGACAACGTGGGTTGCCTCCTTCGCGGTATCAAGAAGACCGACGTGCAGCGTGGGCAGGTCCTGGCCAAGCCGGGCTCCATCACCCCGCACACGACGTTCAAGGCTGAGGTCTACATCCTGACCAAGGAGGAGGGTGGTCGCCACACTCCTTTCTTCAAGGGCTACCGTCCCCAGTTCTACTTCCGGACGACGGACGTGACGGGCATCATTCAGCTGCCCGAGGGCGTTGAGATGGTGATGCCGGGTGACAACATCGGGATGAACGTCGAGCTCATCGTGCCGATCGCCATGGACCAGGGCCTCCGCTTCGCCATCCGCGAGGGTGGTCGTACGGTTGGCGCCGGTGTCGTGGCGGAAGTCATCGCCTAAGTCCGGTTGCACGTACCTGGAGCAGCGCCTACATTGACGGGCGTTGCCTCAGACCCGCCCGGGTAACCGGACGGGTACAGGCCAGTGGCTCAATTGGCAGAGCATCGGACTCCAAATCCGAAGGTTGGGGGTTCGAGTCCCTCCTGGCCTGCTGGACCTCCCGGACTGTTCCCGGGGGGTCCTTTCCGTTTGCGGTGAAGAAATGCCTTACTCGCGATACATCAATCTCAGCTTCGCCATCGCCGGCCTCATTGGCTGGGTGATCCTGCTCAAGCTGACCGGTCAGATCTTTGACTCCTTCGAGATCACGGACACCGTGCTCTTCACCGGGATCAAGGTCTCACAGGTCATCGCGGCGGTGATCGCCCTGGGAGCTTCCATTTACGCCTTCCGGCGTGCCGACGTGCAGACGTGGGCCGGCGAAGTCGCGGTGGAGCTGTCCAAGGTGACCTGGCCGAGCTGGGGTGAGACCAAGCAGCACACGCTTGTCGTCATCGTCTTCTCACTGATCATGGCCAGCATCATCGGTGGGTTCGATTTGTTCTGGAAGTGGGTTACCGACCAGATCTTGCTGTGAACGCAGCCACGGGAGACGCGACGATGACCGACAACATCGAGACCACGGGCGAGGAGAACGAGGAGGAGCCGCGCGATCTGTCCCATATGAAGTGGTACGTGGTGAACACGTATTCGGGATATGAGAACAAGGCCAAGCTCGCGCTCGAAGAGCGCGCGCGCTCCAAGTCGATGACCGACAAGATCGGTCAGATCCTCATCCCCACCGAGCAAGTCGTCGAGGTCCGAAAGGGCGAGCGACGCACTTCCACGCGGAAGTTCTTCCCGGGCTACATGCTCGTCCAGATGGACCTGGACAACGAGAGCTGGCACCTGGTGAAGAACACTCCGAAGGTGACGGGCTTTGTCGGTGGTGGCGTCACGCCTCCGCCGCTCCCGCCGCACGAGGTTGCGCGGATCACCAGCCAGGTGGAGGAGGGCCATAAGGAGCCCACGATGATCCACTCCTTCGACGAAGGAGACGCGATCAAGGTCGTGGACGGGCCCTTCGCCAACTTCAGCGGAACGGTCGAGCAGGTGGACGAGGAGCGCAAGAAGCTCAAGGTCCTCGTGCAGATCTTTGGCCGCGACACGCCGGTGGAGCTGGAGTTCTCCCAGGTCGAGAAGGTCTGATCCCCACCCCTTGTTGACATGGGCGTGGCTGCCATGTAGAAAGCCGCGCCCTGGGCAAGTCGACGCTGTCGACTGGCCAGGAATGTAGTGCGCCGGGCGAGGCCGCGGCGCAAATGAATGAGGTTCTGTCATGGCCAGGAAGATTATTGGTCTGATCAAGCTGCAGGTCCCCGCTGGGAAGGCAAACCCTTCCCCGCCGGTCGGACCCGCGCTCGGCCAGCACGGCGTCAACATCATGGGGTTCTGCAAGGAGTTTAACGCTCGCACGCAGGACCAGATGGGCATGATCATTCCGGTGGTCATCACGGTCTACGCCGATCGCTCCTTCAGCTTCATCTGCAAGACGCCGCCCGCGGCGATCCTGATCAAGAAGACGCTGGGGCTCGAGTCGGGTTCGGGTGAGCCGAACCGCGTCAAGGTCGGCAAGATCACCCAGGATCAGCTCCTGGAGATCGCCCGGACCAAGATGCCCGATCTGAATTGCACCTCCGAGGAGGCCGCCAAACGCACCATCGCCGGCACCTGCCGCTCGATGGGTGTCACGGTCCTCCGCTAGACCTTAACCATCAACGCCCATCGGGGAGGCTCGCGCCGTTCGGACCCGACGGGAGGTGGACATGCCCAAGCACGGCAAAAAGTACAAGCAGAAGGCCGCGGTCATCGACGCGGACACGTTCTACGAGATGAACACCGCGTTGGAGATGGCCAAGAACGCCTCCTACGTGAAGTTCGACGAGAGCGTGGACGTGGCGATCAACCTCGGCGTCGACCCGCGCCACGCGGAGCAGATGGTCCGCGGTGCGGTCGTGATGCCCGCCGGACTCGGCAAGACGGTCCGCGTGGTCGTCTTTGCAGAGGGTGAGAAGGCGCAGGAAGCCCGTGACGCTGGCGCCGACGAGGTCGGCTCCAAGGACCTGGTGGAGAAGATCAAGGGCGGCTGGCTCGACTTCGACAAGGCCATCGCCACGCCGGATCAAATGCGGTACGTGGGACCGATCGGTCGTGTGCTCGGACCCCGCGGTCTGATGCCGAACCCGAAGGTCGGAACCGTGACCATGGACGTGGGCCGCGCGGTGAGCGAGGCCAAGGCCGGTCGCGTGGAATTCCGCGTGGACAAGGCTGGCATCGTCCACTGCCCCATCGGGCGCCGCAGCTTCGAGCCGGCGCAGCTCCTTGAGAACTTTGTGGCGCTGATGGACAACATCGTCCGCCAGCGTCCCGCGTCGGCCAAGGGTCGTTACATCCAGGCGATCACGGTCTCGACGACCATGGGGCCGGGCGTGAAGATGGACGTGGCCAGCACGGAGGCGGCCCCGTAAGCCGACCCAACTGAATCCATACCCCGACCTCGGAGAAGTGGGTCGCCTTCGGGCGTAATTCCTGCGGAGAGGGCGAGTGAACTGACGCGGCGTTTCACGCTGCGCACGAACGAGCCTCTTCGCGACCACGGTCCGAAGGGGTTTTTGTTTTGTGGAGGTAGAATCGTGAATCGTGAAGAAAAGGAAGTGGTGGTCAACACCCTCCGCGAAGAGCTGGGCAGCGCCGCCTCGATCGTCGTAACGGACCTGAGCGGCATGGACGTAGAGAGCGTCAACGAGCTGCGAGGGCTGTTGCGCGCGAAGGGCGTCAAGTACCAGGTCGCCAAGAACACGCTGGTGCGGCGCGCGATCAAGGACTCGTCGGTGGAGGCCATGGGGCCCCTGCTCGTCGGTCCTACCGCGATGGCGTGGCACAGCGAAGAGCCGGCGACGGCAGCCAAGATCTTCAAAGAGTTCGTCAAGGAGAACGACAAGCTCACCATCCGCGGTGGCTTTATTGATGGCGACACGCTGCAAGGCGAGTCCGCGATCAAAGTCCTGTCGGACATGCCGAGCAAGGATGAGCTCCGGGCCAAGGTCCTGGGCCTCATGAAGATGGTTCCGGGCAAGTTCCTTGCCCTCATGCAGACCCCGCCCCGCAAGGGCATGGCGCTGCTCCTGGCCCGCAAGGCCAAGCTCGAAGAGGAGGGTGGCGAGTAGTCACCCACAGCCCACGGCGGGGGTTTCGTCGGGGCGCCCAGTTCGTAACCACGCGTACAATTACGCAACTTTAGATAGGGAGTAGACAATGTCTGACATCACACGTGACCAGGTCAAAGAGTTCCTCGGCAACATGCGCATCAAGGAGCTCGCCGACTTCGTGAAGGAGCTCGAGGAGGAGTGGGGCGTCGAGGCGGCTGTCGGTGGCGGCGCCGTCGTGATGGCCGGCCCGGCGGAGGGTGGCGCTGCCGCCGCCGTTGAGCAGACCGAGTTTGACGTCATCCTCACCAGCTTCGGCGACAAGAAGATCCAGGTCATCAAGGCTGTCCGCCAGATCACTGGTCTGGGTCTGAAGGAGGCCAAGGCGCTCGTCGAGAGTGCGCCCGCTCCCATCAAGGAGGGCGTGGACAAGGCCGAGGCCGAGACCGTCAAGGGTCAGCTGGACGAGGCCGGCGCCTCCTCCGAGATCAAGTAGTCGGCGCGGGCTTGTCCCGCACCGAACGCAGGAAGGCCGCCCTCACCAGGGCGGCCTTTTGCGTTTTTGGTGGCAGATCACGCAGCTTCTGCTTCGCCCGTCTGCTCCCCGCGGAGCCTGGCGAAGAAGTCGTCGTATTTACTGTGGACCAGGTCGATGGTCTGGTGGCCGATGGACAACGCGTCCTCGCCCAGCGTCGCGCCGATGATGGCGAACGCTTCGCCTGCGCCCTGGTCGACAGCGCCGCGGAGCGTGGCCTCGAACTTGTCGATCAGTTCCTCCTCGCCCAGGTCGCGATTCTGCGCCTTGTACACCTCAAACAGGCCGGTGCTGAATTCCACGATGCGGTCAGCGGTGGCCTCAGGAGAGAAGTCCACGCCTGCGGCATCGGCGGGTTCAATCCCCGCCTCGGCAAACAGCCCGGCGACCTTCTCGCCGATGGCGCTCTTCAGGTAGTCCTGGATCTTCTCGAGTGTCAGCCCCGTGGAGAGGTCGATGGTGTCGGCTTTGCCGCGAGTCCTGGCCAGGCTCCCAGCCTGGGCGGCCGGCTTGTGCGCTGTGGGACGTGTCTTCGCGAGGGCGCGATACTGCGCCACTCCAGTGGCTCCGGACGACGGGTTCATGGGTTATCAACTCAATGAGGGAGACAACTCCGCATCTGTCCATCGGGCGCCCGTCCGAAACCTTGAGTGGTTTTTCACACGCGAATTCGGGCCCGCGTTTGGCGGTGCAGACTGTGGCCACTAGTATAGATCCTTGGTGAATTGACTGACACGGGGGTCGAGATGCGTGGGACATACGCACTGTGCGTTCTGCTATTGGTCGTACTGGCGTGCGACGAGGAGGCCCTGGCGCCCCCGACGGCAGAGCCTGATCCGGATACGGGGCGCGCGGACGTCGCTGACGTCGGGACGGATGTCCGGGGTGATACATCCGGTGATGCCACCGGCGACGCGGAGCCGGACGCGGCGGATGTCGAGGTCGACCCCGGCCCGCAGCTCGGCGTAGGTGAGCTATGCCAGGGCAACCATGTGTGCGCCTCTGGCATCTGCTTCTTCTTCGAAGCCGGCGCGGACGTCGGCGTGTGTACGATTTACTGCGGGGATGACGAGGAATGCCCCGACGAGTGGGGTTGCCGACGGCTGGTCAACGCGGGTTCGGACGCGGTCAACGTTTGCGCGCCTGACAACCTCTGTGTGGATCGCGACGAAGACGGCCACGGCCTTGGGCCGGGTTGCGAGGGGCCGGATTGCGACGACGAGGACCCCCGTGTCTACCCCGGCAACGACGAAGTCTGCGACGGAATCGACAACGACTGTGACGGGAATGTGGACGACCGCGTGGCCGATGTGGGCACCGGATGTCAGACGGGCATTCCCGGCGTCTGCGCAGAGGGGGCCTGGTTCTGTAACGACGACGGCGAGCTCGTCTGTGAGTCCACGGTTCCTGCTCTGCGGGAGATCTGTGATGGACTCGACAACGACTGTGATGGCGCGACCGACGAGGGCGAAGACGGTGAGCCGTTGGCCCAGACCTGCTACGGCGGGGCGGAGGGTACTCTGGGAGTTGGTGCGTGCGTGGCGGGCCGCCGCGTCTGCACCGCGGGCCGCATCGGCGCCTGCGAGGGCCAGGTGCTTCCGGTGCCTGAGGTGTGCGACGGCCTCGACAACGACTGCGACGGAGAGCCCGACGAGGGCGGCCCGGGCGAGGGTCTCTCGTGCGAGACTGGTCTCGACGGCGTGTGCGCGCGTGGGCGGACCGTGTGCCTCGGGGACCAGGGCGTAGGATGCCAGGCGATCGACAGCGTGCCCGAAGTCTGCGACGGACGGGACAACGATTGCGACGGCGAGCTGGATGAGGACGAGGAGGGGGCAGCCCTGACCGTGCCTTGCTACGACGGCGACCGGGACCTTCTGGGCGTTGGGGCGTGCGCGGAGGGTTTCCGGACCTGTGCAGAGGGCGCGTTTGGGCGCTGCGAGGAGCAGGTGCTGCCGCAAGAGGAACTCTGTGACACGCTCGATAACGACTGTGACGGGGACGAGGACGAAGGCAACCCACGGGGGGGCTTTGCGTGTGAGACCGGGCAACTGGGCGTCTGCGCCCGAGGACAGACCCGCTGCACTGACGAAGGAACGCTGTGCATCCCGGACTTTGCGCCGTCAGACGAGGTCTGCGACACGCTGGATAACGACTGTGACGGGATGGCCGACGAGGATGACGAGGGCGAGGTTCTAGCGCGGGATTGTTACGATGGCCCTGAGGATCGCATCGGCGTCGGGCTGTGTTCGGTGGGCACGCAGACATGTCAGCGTGGGCAGTTCGGGCCCTGCGTGGACCAGGTGTTGCCCGAGGTGGAGAGCTGCGACACGCTCGACAACGACTGTGACGGCGACGACGACGAGGGCAACCCGGGCGGCAACATTCGGTGCAACACCGGCGCCCTGGGCGTCTGCGCGGGCGGCATCACGCGTTGCGTGGACGGTGACGTGGCCTGCGAGCAGGCGGTGCGGGCGTCCGCCGAGGCGTGTGATGGACTCGACAACGACTGTGACGGTCCCGTGGATGAGGATGCCGAGGGCGATCCGTTG
>CALBXO010000196.1 GCA_937890335.1 uncultured Pseudomonadota bacterium
GAAACATCATCTCCCCGCAGGCCTCCCGTCGATGGAATTTCCGAGCCACCCCGCAGTCTCCGCCCGATGATGTCGGTCGCGTCGGCGCTCCGTACTCGCCGCTCGGCGATCCGCCGTGCGACACCGAGCCTCTCGACGGCGAGCCATGGCTCGGGATCGATCCCGAGGATGGCAATTGCGAGGTTCAGCTGACCAATTGCCCTGTGGTGGACGACTCGCTGTGCACCCTGAACCCGCGCGACGGCTTGACCACCATCATCGCGGTCACCACGGGCGAGGAGGAGTTCAGCGACAACAACTCCGATGGTTCGTACACAGACGGTGAGCCGTTCTGGGACATCGGGGAGCCCTATGTGGACACCAACGACAACAACCGCCGGGACGACGGGGAGTTCTTCATCGATCTGGCGGAGATGGGCCAGGAGCAGGGCAATGGTGTGTACGACGGGCCCAATGGTCAGTGGGACTCCCAGACGAGCATCTGGACCTCGACGCATGTGCTGCTGACGGCGCAACCGCAGGACCCGTCCGAAGTCCAGGACTCGGAGCCTCCCTCCATTCCCGCGGCTGAGTTCCCGTACGGTTACGGCCGTGACGGGATTGAGATCCTTGACGGCCCCTTGGAGTTCTTTGAGCCGGACACAATTCGTTTTGGCTGGCTGTGGCGCGATGGGTTCCTGAACGAGCTCAACTCCAGCTGCTCCTACTCGGCGGCTTTCGATGGAGATGCGGACGGTTGGGCGCTGTCGGTGCCCATGGGCGACGACCCGATGGACGAGTACGGGTTCCCGTTGGAGTTCCGCAGTGAGGCGCTCGGGCAGGGTCGGAACGCGTATGTGACGCGGGTTCGCTTCCCCAACGAGGTCACCGGAATCCCGTACGAGGTCGCGCTCGAATGGGAGGGCGACGGCGAGGACGACGAAGTGCGTGTCCAGTTCAACGTGCAGTGCCAGATTTCCCCTGGCAACGGCGGTACCGTCTCGCACAGCCGCATTGTGATTGCGCGTGCGGTCCCTCAGTGACCCAACCCGTCGGAGTCTTTGACTCCGGTGTCGGCGGTCTGACGGTGGCGCGCGCCATCGTGGACCGCCTCCCTCACGAGTCGCTGCTCTACCTGGGCGACACAGCGCGGGTACCCTACGGCAACAAGTCGCCGGAGACCGTCCGCCGCTACAGTCTCAACATCACGGAGCGGCTGATGCTGGGCGGGGCCAAGGCCCTGGTCATCGCCTGCAACACGGCGTCGGCGCATGCGTTGGAGGCCGTCCGCGCCGCGGTCGATGTCCCCGTCATTGGTGTGATTGAGCCCGTGTCCGCGCGCGCCATCGAGCGCACACAGACCGGCCGGATCGGCGTCATTGGCACTCTGGGAACGGTGAAGTCGTGCGCCTACCCCAGGGCGCTGACGGCACTGAGTGCGGCCGTGGAGGTGCACCAGCGGGCGTGTCCCCTCTTTGTCCCGCTCGCCGAGGAGGGCTGGACCGCCGGTCGTGTTCCGCGGGAGGTCGCGCGCACATACCTGGCCGGTTTTGCCGGCACGGCCATTGATACTCTCGTCCTCGGCTGCACGCACTACCCGTTGCTTCGGGCGGTCATTGAACAGGTCGTCGCCGACGAGGTGGGAGGTCCGGTGTGCGTGCTGGACTCGGCCGTGGCGACCGCGGAGCGGTTGGCGCAAGTGCTGGCCGACGATGGGCTGTTGGCGGTCGCGGGGGACCCCCATCACAAGTTCCTCGTCACGGACGATTCGGAGAGCTTTCAGGGAGTCTGTGAGCGCTTTTTCGGGGCGCCCGTCGGGCACGTCGAGCACGTGGATCTCTGAACGGGCCTGCCGGGTCGGCTCCATCTGAACAGGATCAGCGCGCGGTGTGGGACTGAGCCGCATGGGTGGGATCCGACCCGCTGTGCGGCGAGCGCCTACACAGTGCCGCGGGTAAAGTTCATGCCCCAGTCGACGCCCACCCATTCGTCCGCACCGAGCTCGGTCCAGACGTTGCTGCCGCTGAGCACCTCGCTGCTCACCAGCAGGTGGTTCACCTTTCCGGTCTCAGTGGGCGCCTCGCACTCGTCACTCAGGAACGGACAGGTGTCGCGGTCCTCGCAGCGTGTCTTGTGTGTGCTGAAGACCAGCGGTTTGCCCGACGAGATGCCCACCAGCGTGTGACCGTCGGTCACGACAAAGGTCAACAGGCAGCGCTCGGCCTCCTCGTCGCCCATGTCAGCGATGCCGCGCGTGGTCTCGATGGTCTTCTTGAGCGCCTCGACGACGAGGTCGACGGGCGTTCCGCGGCGGTGGAAATCTGTGAGCTGGCCCAGGTAGCTCAGGAACATGTAGAAGAGCGTCTCGCTGTCCGTGTCGCCCAGAATGTAGCGACGCAGGGGCGCTGCGACATGCGTTCGGATCTTGGCGCGATGCTGCGCGAAATTCCTGACCTCCCCGTTGTGCGCGAAGACCCAGCTGCCATGTTGGAACGGATGGGCGTTGAGGATGTTGACGCTGCCGACGGTGGCCTTGCGCAGGTGCGCCAGGACTGTCTCCGAGGCGACAACCCCGCTGACGCGCTCAAAGATGTGGTCCTTCTCCGCGGGCATCACGCTCTTGATGACGTGCGGCGCGTCCGCGATGTAGTAGGCCACGCCCCAGCCGTCGGAGTGTTTTCGACTCTGCACGGCGAGCGCGTTCTCTGCGGCGACAAGGCTGCGGTGGACCTGGGATTTCAGTACGGAGCGAAATCCAAACAGACGACACATGGGGTTACCCGCCGAAATTGATGCCGGAGGGGTCGCCCGAGTCCTTGTTGGGCGGGGGCGGGTCGCGGATGACGGCGTAGGCTGCGATGAGGATGAGACCGCCCACGCTGAGGCCGACGCCGAGGTTGAAGTGCCCCATGACAGTCAGCACAACGCCCCCGACGACAACAATTCCGGACGCCGCCCACAGCACAACGTTGGACGACCTGGGCTCGCCCCCGGTGACGACTCCATCGCTGTCGCGCTTGACCTTCTTGTCCTGGTCTTCGGTCCAGTGGCACCGTTTGTATTTCTTGCCACTGCCGCATGGGCAGGGATCGTTGC
>CALBXO010000197.1 GCA_937890335.1 uncultured Pseudomonadota bacterium
GTCTGTATCCAACCGGTGGAAGACCCGGCGCGCCAGGGTCCATCCGCTTTGGTCTGGCTCGCCGGGGCCGGCCAGCAGCTCGCGGAGGGTCGCGCGCATGGCTTCGTCCAGCGGCGCCTGGGGAGGGCGATCAAAGGGCCAGTGCGTGAACCCGGGCGGGGCCGCGGCCCCAACGACGGGATTATACGAGCCTCTGGGGTCAGTCGGGTTCTCCCTCAGGTAACGGTCCGCGGCGATCAGCTCCTCCACTGAGATGCCCAGCCCGCACGCGAGGTCCGCCGCCGATACGCCGGTACAATCCAGCAAGGATTGCAGCGCCCCCGGCGTGGCGCCAGGGAGTTCGGTCCGGTTGATGTTGGCGTCGGGATCGCAGGGGAACATGTTGGCGACCGTGTTGAACGCGCCGAGAATCTCCAGGAAGTGGGGCATGCCGGCGTCGTACAGGATGTCGTCGAGATGTTTGAAGTCCGCGGCCTCGAGAAGCTCCCAGTCCTCCAGCGGAAACACGGTGGCGCCGTCTTCGCGGAAACCGATGTCCTCCAGGACAGAATTGACCGCGTGACGGGCCGATTCATTGGCGGACTCCATGGTGGACAGGCGGGTGGACGTCTTCATGTGGTTCCCGGCCGCCACGAGTCTGCCGAACGCCACGTCGTACTTGTACAGCCCGTTGGCCTGAAGGTTCCCAGGCCGCCGCTCCCAATCGCCGATCAGATTGAGCAGGTAGCCTTGGTCGGGCGTCTGCGGGAAGGAGTCGATGTGGTAGTACCGCGGCTCTGGCAGGTTGCCCCGTGGCGTCAGCTCGCGGAGGGGGTGCGCCGAGCGACCGTCGAGGGCCATGCGCAGCTGCCTCCACACCTCGGCGGCGAGTTGGTCCGGATCGGTGACGCTGGACGCCGCGCGGCCCACCAGTGCGCTGCTCTGCCAACCCGGCGGTAGCGGGTTCGGAGCCGGCTGTACCGCCTGGTCCCACGCGCCGATCACGACGGAGATCTGCCCCCTGATGTTGAAGTCGCGCCGCATGCGCAGTCGCCGCTCGGCATCCCAGAACTGGTCTTGCGAGATAGAACTGAGCGCCCAGTCGCTGTCGGGGTAGACCACGTGACCCCGAAGAATCTTGATCTCGTTCTCCACAAAGAACTGGATGCCTGAGATGACGCCGAAGGACGTCTGCACCGGGAAATGGCGCAGCCGCCACATGTCTCCCGTTGGCGTCCACCATGGATTGACGGACTCCGTGTTCTCCACAATCTGCCGGGCGGAGCGCGCCGGGACCGCCATGACCATGATGGGGTCGTCCACCTGCGTCACGTTCAGGCCGTTGTGCACCTCGGCGTGGAGGATGCTCTCGGAAGTGAGCCCGGTGGCGGGCTTAAGAACAAGATGTTCCAGCCGCTCACCGAACTTGAACTTGACGCCCAGCTTCTCCAGCCACGCCTGCCATTTGTCGAACCACGCCTCGCTGCTCGGCCCGTTGAGCGTGCGGTCGGTCTGCCCGCCGAGGCTGACCTGGTCCTGCAGCAGCTGCACAAAGACCAGCCCCTGGGTCCGGGCGTCCGCGCGACGGGAGTCGAGGGCGACGAGCACCTTGGGGAGGTCGTCCAGGTAGCGCTGAAAACGAGGGCTGTAGCTCGGTCCGTCCACATAGTCCCACCACGAGATCTTCTCGTAGTCCGCCCGGCGCTTGGGCCCGCTGGTGAGGAACTGGAATGTCTTGAGGCTGAACAGCGCGATGTCGCGCATATCGTAGCCCAGGGACACCAGCGTAGTCTGGAGGAAGCTGAAGACCTCGGCGATGCTCAGGTCGAACTTCCGGTTGAAGATGTGCGTCCTGAACCCGTCGTTGAGCGCGACGCCCTGCCGGTCTGTGGACGTCAGGTTGTCGGCCACGGTGCGCCGGTGCGAAGCCGGGTCCGGGATGCGCGACATGGTGTCCGTCACATGGCGGTAGAAAGACGGAAAGAAGCGGAACCCATGCTCCCCCGCGATCATGCTCGTCTGCGGCGGGTCGAACTCTCGAACGAGCTCACCGGCGTGAAGGTCGACTTGCCAGATGCGGTGCGGGTAGGTGCCGATGCGGCGCGACGCTACGTACGCAAACTCGTCGGTCAGAACCATGCTGTTGATCGGCGCGTCCAGCTCGAAATTCCACAGCGGCTTCAGAGGCTCGGATGCCTGCCAGATCGACACCGTCCCGCCCGTGGAGCCAGTGCCGATGAACTGACCTGCCGCATCCGACGCGACCACGGTCACGTCGCCTTTGGGGGCTCCTCCCTGGTAGTCGACGGCGGGCGCCGTGCCCGAGAACGAGGTGACGGGGCCATTCGCGCTGGCGATCGCCGTCCGGTTGCCGGACAGCGTAGCGGAGGTCACGGCGGCGAAGGTGATGACCGTGGTGCCCGCGCCAGCGGGAAACGCGAGAAAGGCATCCGAGCGCACTGCGGTCCCAGCGCCAAAGTCATCGATGGCACCCGACAGCGCCGGGGTGTTCGCGGACAGGGGGAGCCAGACCCGATTGAGCGAGTACGCGCCCGTGAACCCTTGCTGCCACCGCGCCACGGTGCCGTCCTCGTCGCCAGTGAGGAGCCAGGCCCCGTTTGGCGCGGACGCTACCATGGTGACCGGCACGGTGTGCAGGCCGGTCAGATCCCAACCGACGCCTGTCTCCCGCACGTCGACAACGCGAGGGACCGTATCGCCAAAGGAGGCAAACACCAGGCGCTGGGCGTCCTCGTCCATCGCGAGGGCGCGCACCTCCGTCGGCAGCAGCGGCGGCGCGTTTTGACTCAGCACCCGGACAAACCGGCCAGTGGGGGTGTACCAGACACCGATGCCCGCGGAGCCAGCCACGAGAATGGAGCCGCCCTTGCCGCCCACCGCCAACTCGATGGTGCAATCGTCCGGCTGGAGCCGCGTCCGCTGCGCGGTTGTCTGGGCCGGTGGCGCTGTGGCGTAGCTCGAGCGGGCGAGCCCACCGAGCTGGTGGGACGCCTCGTAGACCGTGACCGAGAATCCGCGGTCCGCGAATTCGTGGGCGGCGGTGAGGCCAGCGATGCCGCCGCCAAAAATGGCGACGTTGACCTGGCTCAGATTCAGCGGATTGCTCATGGGTGGCTCCCAAAGCGCAAGATCGGTGTAGCGGCGGGGGCGGCGCGGAAGGCGTGCAGGAGACCTGGGAAGCCCAGGCTTCGCACGGCGCCGTGGAGGTAGAATCCGAGTCCGTCGTGGAAGGCCAGCAACCCGTCCACGCTTCCACGCAGGATCAGTTCGTCTGCCATCACGGCGCTCATCAGGGTGTGCGTGCCGTCCACAAGCGCCAGGATGGCGCGGCGGTCTGTTGTGACCTCGACGCTCGGCGCCGGCTCCAGCGCGCGCTGCGGAGACAGAGGTACGGAGCGCGTGGGGCGCAGGTCGACGTCGTCGCTGTGGAATCGAAGATCCAACACGTCCTCGGCGAGTCGCAACCGCACGTGCCGCCCCTCCAGACATCCACACATCCGGCCAAAGGCGTCAGGTTGTTGCTCGCGCAACACGCCCAGGGAACGGGCCACGAAGTCGGCGGGACCGTCGGGGGTCAATGCGGTCACGCCGCCAAAAACGAGCTCACTCACCCAGAAACTCAAACACGGCGCTGCCGTGTAGTTCGACCGGCTCGCCACCCACCTGCCCGCTGAGGTGCACGCGTCCGCTCACTTCGTTGATGATCGTCACATTGTACTCCCGCTCGCCGGGTATGACGACCTGCGCGACATCTTCGCTGTCGAATCGGCCGACCACCTGGTCCCCGCGGACTTCGGCCCGAAAGTGCAGCTGCTCTGGCACGTCCGTGGGTTGTTCGGGGTGCAGAAGTCCCATCACGGCAGGGACCTTGACCACGGAGCGCGGGCGCAGGTAGCCGGCGTGCCAGACCTCCATGTCGTGCTCGCGAAACGTGCGTCGCTGGACCCCGTCGTGCCATAGGAACAGCCCCTGGGCCATGGTCCGGCTCCGCGCGCGGTTGGTCAGCCGGACAAAGACCATGCTCCACGGCTCGGCCGGGTCATCGGGCAGCCCAAAGCCCCACTCCCAGGCGAAGTCGTCGCCCCACTTCCATCGGCCCCAATTGTGGTCGTGGTACGACGGCGCGTCGGACAGCGTGTGCTCCACACCGTCGACCCGAACGGTCCCCGTCGCCAACGAGCGCGGCAGGACGCACCAGTGGATCGGCGGGCCGGTCTCCAAGGGAATGTTGGGCGCGAGCACGGGCATGCATGCGGGCGCGAGGCGCAGGTCACAGGCGATGTCGCGCCCGCGCGCCCGCGCGCGTATCGTGTACGCCCCGTCCTCGTAACACACGAGGTTGCGCCCCATTCGCATGTGGATCTCGCCGGTGCGCACGTCCACATCCTGCGCCCGGTAGGTGTCCACGTCCCCCGTCCAGCCACGCTCGTCGCGGACCAACAGTGTGATGCGGGCCGTCTCCGCCCAGGGCCCAGCGTGGTGCCCGCCGGGCCTTTGGCCACCGACCGGCTCGTCGACGACGCTGAAATTGACCAGCACGTCCAGGCCCGGTGCGTGCACAGCAAAGTGAAGCCACTCCTTGTGACCGCCGGGGCCGCCTGCGAGGGCCGGGGACCGGCGCAGGTGGTCGAATCGACGTATGGCGGAGCCGTAGACGTCCATCAGCGCAGCAGCGTTCGCTCGGTGTGGTCGCTCACGCCCTGAAGACTGTCGCCGCAGTCGCCAGCCGGCGGCGCGTTCTGCTGGTTAAGCTCGCCAGTCACGGAGTCCGTCAGGTGGATGAGCCCAACGAGGAAATCGGTGAGGGCCTCGGACTCGGCCGTCGCGGGCTCGGGGTCCGCCGTCTCCCAGAGACCACCGCGCAGGGTCTCATTCACCGACGCGAGGCCCAGCGCCAAGTGCAACACCATATTGCGGTCGTCGAAGGAGTCGCTATGCCGGTGGATGATCGGTCGTTTGCCCAAAGGGCCCCTCCTGCGGGTCAAAGAGACCTGCGAGCAGTGCCTCGGCGTCGGGGTGGGCGGCGGCGGCCATGAACGCCTCCACCAGCGAGGACGGCAGCGCGCCGTCCCCCTCCTCCTCCAGGATGTTGAGCGTGACACCCTCCCAGATGACGCGCCCTCGGCGCAGCAGCTCGGAGCGGGCGACCTGCGCGCGAAGCGCGGCGCCCTCGGGCGTCTGCGCGTGGGTGCGGCCCTCCCTGACGAGGGCACGGAACAGCGCCTGGGCGGCGGCAGGGTGCTGCAAGAGGAGTCGTTGGCCAGCGCGCAGACTGTCGGACAGCGCATCGGACGGTGACGGCTCGGGATGCTCCGACTCAGCCGACGCCTCGCCGGTTTCCTCGGTCTTGAACGCCAGAACTGGAGCGTCCGCGGTCACTTGGCCGTCTTGGCGGCTGCTTTGGCGCGATTCTCGTCGCGAAACTCGACCATGAGCTCCATCATGATGGAGCGCATCTCGTCCTTCATGGTCTCGCGGCTCGGCGGGCAAGGCTCGGGTTTTGGTGTGGGCTCAACCTTTGCCTCGGGAACGCACCCGTCGGAGACAAAAAGGTCCAGGCACAGGGTGTGACAGACACCGCAGCCCTTGGCCGAGAGCACGGCGTCCCAATGGGCGCAGTCACACCAGCAGTCGCCGACTGTTGTGATCTCGATCCATAGCTCCACACACTGGAAGGCCGCCAGGCAGACCGGGCTGCTGACCTCGTCCCCGTGGGCGTCGAGGAAGCGGACCGCGGCCTCACACTCGTGAGGATCGGCGCCTTTCACGCCGCCGCGCATGACAAATGGCGTGACGGACAGCTCGATCTCCACCGTGGTGGCGTTGTCGTTGCGCAGCACGAACTTCGACGCCGCTGTGCCGCCAGCCTTCACGATGAAGCTCAGGCACTCCGACGGCACCGGGGCCAGCGAGCTGCTGGGGGGGGCAACAATCGCCGGGAACTTCGTGGTCCGCCGGCACCTTGCTGCAGCCGCATTTGCACTTCGGCTCGCCGCAGCAGGACACCGGCGCGCAGCCGCATCCGGAGCCCTTTAGCAGGCCCAGCATTCTCTCGTAGAAGCTCAGTTGAAGCCGGGCGAGATCGAAGAGCGCGTCCGCGCCGTTGGGGCACGGGTTGCACGCGGACTTCGGGGCGCACCCGGAGGCCTGACCGAGCAGCGCAGCCAGGGTCTTCATCTGGATCTCGGAGGCCTTGTGCAGTGTCTCGTACTCGTTGCGGCTCATCGCTCTACCGGTTTCGCTGGACCACGCGATCCACGATCTGCTCGAGGAAGGCGCGGTGCACGGACGGCTGGAGCCAATCCGTGGTGTTTGAGAGAATTTCGCGGGCGTTCGAGGCCCTACTGTATGCCACATTTCTCGCGTAGTCGACGCTCTGCGTCCGCTCCACGATGGCGTGGAGTTCCCGCACTTCTTCGTCGGTCTTGTCCGCCCGTGACTTTTGCAGGATCTCCTGTGCGCGCGTCGTGTCCGACGGGTTCGCCGTCCTCATCGCGTGCATCAGGATCAGCGTGTGTTTGCCCTCCCACAGATCGCCGAGGTGCTCCTTGCCGTACGCGCCGTCGCCCACTTCGAGGTTGAGCACGTCATCCACGATCTGGAACGCGACGCCGAGCTCCACCGCAAACGCCTCCAGCGTCTTCATCTTGTCGTCGGCGACGCCCTTGATGATCCCGCCGATGAGGATGGGCGCCAGAAAGGTGTACCAGCAGGTCTTCTTGTGGACGAGGTGGAAGTAGTCCTCGTCCGACAGGTCCCAGCGCCCCTCCCGAATCCAGAACAACTCCAGAGCCTGCCCCTCGGCGCTCTCGCGCGCCATGTCGGCCACCACTCGCAGAATCCGCAGCGCCTTGCCGAGCCCGAGCAGCTCCATATTGTCGAGCAACGGGGACAGGGACAGCGCCAGCATGGCGTCGCCGACATTGATGGCGATGGGAGCGCCATACTTGCGGTGCAGCGTGTTGTCGCCGCGCCGCATCAGCGACCCGTCCTCGAAGTCGTCGTGAATCAGGAACGCGTTGTGGTAGAGCTCGAGCACGGCGGCGGTGCGCAGCGTCGCCTCCAGGTGGCCGCCGAGCGCCCGGCAGGTCGCGATGCAAAGCGCCGGTCGGAACCCTTTGCCCTCGCGCAGGGGGTAGTCGAGCATGAGCTCGTAGAGGACCGGGCCGTAGCGGGGGTCCTTCGGGATGATGTCGCGGATTTCCTCCAGCACCAGCGCCCGACACTCGGCGAGATAATCGTCGAATTCGTTCATCGAACCAGCGCGCGCTTGATCGCGTCGTAGTTGGCGTCCACGGGGATGGGCCGGTTCGCGTGGGGGGCGTCGCTGCGGTGGTAGTCCACGACGACGCCAGGGTCTTTGAGCACGTTGCCGGTCAGCACGCCGATGACCGTCTCGTCCGCCCCGATGACGCCGGCAGCCACGAGCTTGCGCAGTCCAGCGACGGTCGCGCAACTCGCCGGCTCCGCGCCGATTCCAGCGGCGTCGACATGGGCCTTCGCCTCCAGAATCTCGGCGTCCGTGACCTGCTCGACGACCCCGTTGCTGCGGCGCACGCGGGTCAGACTCTTGGTGAAGCTGACCGGGTTGCCAATCTTGATGGCGGTGGCGATGGTGTCGGCCTTGACCGGCACCAGCGTGCCGTCGCCGTGCCAGGCTTTGTACAGCGGGTTTGCGCCCGCCGCCTGGATCACGGCGATGCGCGGCAGCCGGTCGATGAGTCCCAGGGACAGCGCCTCCTCCATGGCCTTGGCGATGGCGGTGTTATTGCCCAGGTTTCCGCCGGGCAGGACGATCCAGTCGGGCGGCTCCCAGCCCAGGTCCTGCAGAATCTCAAACCCAATGCCCTTCTGTCCCTCGATTCGGAATGGGTTGATCGAGTTGAGCAGGTAGATGCCCTCGCGGTCGCAGATCTCCTGGACCAGCCGCATGGCGTCGTCAAAATCGCCGCGGATCTGGAGCGTGCGCGCCCCGTAGGCGAGGGCCTGGCTGAGCTTGCCGTAGGCGATCTGGCCGTCGGGGATGATGACGAAGGCGCGCATGCCTGCGATGGCGGCGTAGGAGGCCGCAGAGGCGCTGGTGTTGCCGGTGGAGGCCACGGCTACGCGCGTCATGCCCAGGCGGCGGGCCATGCTGATCCCGGCGGTCATACCCCGGTCCTTGAATGAGCCCGTGGGGTTCTCGCCCTCGTGTTTGAGGCGAAGCGACGCCAGCCCCGTCCAGCGGGCCACGCTGGGGGCGTCGTACATCCAGGTGGCGCCCTCACCCCGCGTCACGATGTGTTCGCGGTCGAGCGGCAGGACCAGCTCGCGGAAGCGCCACACGCCGCTGCGGTCCAACGCGTCAGGGCTGCCGAGGCGGGCGTCAAAGAGTTCCCGTGTGAGGTGGTGCGGGAACGTGTGCTCGACGTCCAGGGTGCCGCCACAGTCGCAGCGGTACCGCAGCTCGACGCCGTCGTGTTCCGCGCCACATTCGACGCACCGAAGGATCCAGCTGACGGTCATATCTGGCGCGCTCCAGGGCAATCCACTTCAGAGATCGTGTAGGTCGCCGCCAGGCCGGCTGCGGCAAAGGCCTCGACCATGGCGCCGGCCGACTCGCGCGCGCTGCGCTGGGATCGACACAGGGCAAAGACCGAGGGGCCGGCACCACTGATGGACGCGCCGAGCGCGCCGCGATCCAGTGCGGCGGCGATGACTTCTGGCGCGCCGGGCACCAGGGCCGCTCGCGCGGGCGCCACCACGCGGTCCGTCACGCATCGGCCGAGCAGACCCAGGTCTCCGGAATGGCAGGCGCTGATCATCGCGCCGATGTTTGCCGTGTTTCTGACCAGGTCCGCCAGCGGAACGTGCGTCGGCAGGACGGCGCGGGCTGTCCTGGTCTCGAGCTCGAAGGCGGGCGTGACGACGGCGATGGCCAGCCCGTCGGGCAGGGGCACGCGGACGATGTCGATGGGGTCCACGGACCGGACCAGGATGAGCCCGCCGAGCAGGGCTGGCGCCACATTGTCAGCGTGTCGCCCGCTCACTGCAGCTTCTGCTTCCAGGCACGGGCCCACGAGCTCCGACTTTCGGAGGGGTGAGCCCACAAGGAGATTGACGGCGCAGGCCGCGGCGGCGGCGCTGGCAGCAGAGCTGCCGAGTCCGGAGCCGATGGGGAGTCCTTTTCGGACGATCAACTCGACGCCGATGCCTGTGACACCCGCGCGGGCGAGGGTCGCGATGGCGGCAATGCCGGCGGTGTTGCGCTCGGCCTCGAGCGGCAGCACTCCGCCGTCGCCCTCCACCGCCGTAATCCGGACGCCAGGTGCGCCCGTACGCGTGGCGGTGACCGTGTCCCCCGGAGCTGCCAGGGCCAGGCCGAGCACGTCAAAACCCGGGCCCAGGTTCGCGACTGTCGCTGGCGCAAACGCCGTAACACTCTCCATCAGCGGTGCCTCCCGGTTGTCCGCTCCGCGGCGATGCGCAGGATGTCGCCCAAGACGCCCATGGCGGTCACGTCGATGCCCGCGCCGGGACCAGACACGACCAGCGGCCGCTGGTCGTACCGATCCGAGCGGAACACCACCATATTGTCCGTGCCCTTGAGCATGCCGAGCGCGGAGTCGGCGTCCACTGCGCTGAGCCCCACCTGGATGGAGTTCGCGCGGACGCGCGCCACGAACCGCAGTTTCTGTCCGGCCGCCTGGGCGCGATCGACCCGCTCCGCGACCGACTCGTCCATCGCCTGAAGGCGGGTCCGCAGCTCTTCGGCCGGCAGGCCGACCCAGTCCGCGCTGACCAGTCCCTCGAGCTCAACCTGTGTGTCCGGCCCCGTCAGCCCCGCCATGCAGCCAAGGATCGTGGCCTTTCGTGCCACGTCCTCCCCGGAAAGATCGATGGCCGGATCGGGCTCCGTATAGCCGAGCGCCACAGCCTGTGCCACGGCCTCCGAGAGCGCCTCGCCCTCTTCCAATCGGGTCATCAGGAAGCCCAGCGTGCCCGAGAGGCACCCCTCGGCTTGCGCCAGCTCATCGCCGGTCGCCAGCAGGACCTCCAACGTGTCCACGACGGGCAGTCCCGCGCCCACTGTCGCCTCCGCCTTGAGAATCTGGCGCGCGTCGTGCGCGGCGGCCAGGAGCCCTGTGTAGTCGGAGGCCAGCGGGGCCTTGTTGGCGGTGACGACGTCGGCGCCGAGTGCAAAGGCGCGGCGGAACAGGGCGCCATGGTCGGACGCGTCGGTGACATCGACCACTACGGGGCGCGCCAGCCTGTAGGTCAGGGCGTGCTCGACGAACTCCACCGACGAAGCGGCCGGTGTGCCGCCCAGGGCGTGGAGCGACCGCCCGCTGGCCTTGCCTTCGGCGAGGCTGGCGAGCTGGACATCGGTCAGTCCAGTGGGCTCGAACACGTAACCGGACCGGTCGGCGACGCCGACGATGCGCGCGTCCAGACCAAAACGAGCCCGGATGTGCGCCCTGCGTCTGGGGACCAGGTCCAACAGGGCTCGTCCCACCTTTCCCGTTCCGACGAGCAGGATGTCGAAGTGCCGTTCCGGGTCCACGCCCGTGTCCAGCCTGTCCAGTCCGAACTCCGCGTGCATCGCGCGCAGCGCGTCGGGGACCTGGGCATCCTCAATGGCCAGCGAGACGTTGAGCTCACTGGAGCCCTGGGCGATGGCGTAGATGTTGATTCCCCGGCGCGCCAGCGCCGCGAACAGGCGGGCGGCGACTCCCGGCATGCGCGCCATGCCCAGGCCGACAGCGGCGACCAGGCCCACGCCGCGTCGGACCACGATCTCTTCGACTGCCCCGCGTGAGATGTCCGCGCGGAAGGTGCGCTTGAGTGCGGCCTCTGCCGCGAGCGCGTGGCCCGCGGGCACCGCAAAGCAGATGGAGGCTTCGGACGAGGACTGGCTGATCATCGTCACGCTGATGTCGCGGGCGGCCAGCGCCCCAAAGACGCGGGCGGCGACGCCGGGCACACCGGCCATGCCCTTGCCCTCCACGCTGAGCACCGCGTGGTCGCGCACCGCCGTGATGGCCTTGACCGGGTGGGAGCCCGGCGTGAAGCGACCGTCGATGAGCGTGCCGGGCATCTCCGGCCGCATCGTGTTGCGCGAGCGCACGGGGATGCCCTTGCCTGCGACGGGAATCATCGTGCGTTGGTGCAGCACCTTGGCGCCGTAGTAGGACATCTCCGCCGCTTCCCGGAAATTGAGCTGCGGGATGACGCGCGCCTCGGGAACGATGCGCGGATCGGCGGAATAGACGCCGTCCACGTCGGACCAGAGCGTGACTTCCTCGGCGTCCAGTGCGCCGGCGATGACGGTGGCTGTCAGGTCTGAGCCGCCACGGCCCAATGTGGTGGTCGCGCCGTCCGGCCCGCGGCCGCAAAAGCCCGTGACCACGGCGACGCGCCCGGCCGTCAGGTGCGGGCGCAGCGCTGCCTGCACCGTCCTGTCTGCGATCCCCGAGAGAGGGTTTGCCTCCCCAAAATTTCCGTCGGTCTCGAGGAAGGTGTCCGCGTCCAGGGCGACGGCCTCGAGCCCGACGGCGCGCAGGGCGACGACCACCAGTCGCACCGACATCTTCTCGCCCACTGAGAGGACCCGGTCCCGGACCCGAGGCGTCAGCTCGCCGATGTGCACGGTGGCCGCGAGCAGCTCCCAGAGGTCGCTCATGAGGTCGCGCAGGTCCACGAGCGCGTCCCCGCCCTCAAAACCTGTCGCGCCCGCCCCTGCTTTGAGAAGCGTGGCCAGCGCCTCGTTGTGGCGACCGTCCAGCTCAGCGACGATGTCGGACGCGCGGTCGCGGTCGCCGGATGCCACCGCCTGGGCGGCCGCGACAAGCAGGTTCGTCACGCCCGCCATCGCGGAAGCGACGACCACCAGCGGCCCCTTGGCCGACTCCGCTTTCACCAGCCGTGCGACCTCGAGCATGCGCTTGGCGGAGCCGACGCTGGTGCCGCCGAATTTGAAGACTCTCATGACGACGCCAGGATCAGCTTCTCCAGGCGGTCGAGCCCCGCCTCGAGCGACTCCCGCGCGGGTCCGAAGCTGAAGCGTACGTGGTGGCGGAAGCGGCTGGGGCGGGCCGCGCGGCGCTGCCCGGGGTTCACGTCAAAGAACACGCCGGGCACACAGATGACCTGGGCGTCGAGCGCCTTTCGGAACAGCTTCATGCCGGTGTTGAGGCCCGGCGGGAGGTTGCGCACATTGCCCCAGACATAGAACGTCCCGCGCGGCGGAACCTCCACCTGCACGCCCATCTGTGTCAGCCGGCTGAGCATGAGGTCGCGCTTGGAGCGGAAGGCGGTCTGCACCGCCTCGATGGCTGCGTCTGTCGCCTCGGGGGCGAGCAGGGGAATGGCCGCGCGTTGGAGGGGCCGGCCGGCGCCGCCGTCCAGGAAGCTGCCGGCGCTCGCCAGCTGCGAGACCACATGTTTGGGCCCCACCGCCCACGCCAGTCGCCAGCCCGGGTAGCGCCAGTTCTTGGTCAGCCCATTGATGATGAGGACCGGGTCGGTCTCGACGTCGTCGACGAATTCAGCGGCACTCACCGTGGCGTTGTCCCCCATCTCGTCGTCCCAGATGTAGTGCGAGTAGAACTCGTCCAGGATCAGCGTGCAGTCCACGCTTCGGGCGATGGAGACCAGGCCGCTCAAGGTCTCGCCCGAGATGAGCTTGCCCGTGGGGTTGCACGGGTTCGAGACCAGCAGCGCCGACAGTCCACGCCCGAGGATCTCGCGTCGGAACTCGGTCAGCGAGAAGTCGTAGCCGCGGTCCGGGTCCAGCAGGATCGGGATGGGGGAGAAGAGCCGGAAGATGTCCAGCAGCTCCTCGTAGGCGGTGTAGTCGGGCAGCATATGCCCGAGCGTGATCTGGCCGAGCGCCGCCGCCGCGCGGGTCAACGCGGTGCGCCCACCAGGGCAGATGCACACGTTCTCCGCCGTGTACTGCGACGACTTGCCCTGGCGGTAGAGCCGGTTGTAGTACGCAGCGACCGCCTCACGCAGCTCGATCAGGCCGGCGACGGGACCGTATTCATGGTCGTCCATGTCGATCTGGACGGACTCGATGCGGGGCGGGTCTCCCGGAAGCCGACCGGTCTCGGGCATGCCCTGCCCAAAGTTGGTCCAGGCGGGGTCGCCGCCCTTGTAGCCTTTCTTCTGCGCCTCGGTCATCACGTAGATGACGCCGGTGCGGGGGACATCGCGGAACGCGCCTGTGGATCCTCGGTCTTCGATCATGGGTCGGCTTTGTATACGTGCGCGCGAGGCGGAGCAACTACGTGGCACGCCGCCAACGACCCGGCCGCTCACCGACGGAACCTCCGCGGTGGGGCGGGTGTGACGCAGGGCGGGCCGAGTGGGTAGCTCATCGGCCTGCTCCGTCTCGCTATTTGTCTATCGATTGATATCGTGATTGCGGGGCGTGTTTGGACATTGTTACGGCTGTCACGCTGTTGGTGGACTTGGCATGGCCTTCGCTCTACGACCAACCGAGTGCCGAGACCAGCGGCGCGCCCAGGCCTTCAATCGGTACGGCGTGTCCCGCACATCGGCGGTGCTCAGTGTGTCGCGGGTTCGAGTCCCGTCATCTGCCCGTTTGCGGATGTAGCTCAGCTGGAAGAGCAACAGACTTTTAATCTGTCCAACACAGCGCCTTGGAAAGCGTTCGACAAACCAAGACTGCCTCGGCGATCTCCCGATTCTGACCGTCCCTCGGGATGGGTGGGAGGGAGAGCGCGCACGTGGGGCACGCGGTGTGACGCCGCCCAGCGGTATGCCTTTGTTCTCGCCCGTCATCGGGTGGAGACCGGCCTGTCACACCCCTCTCACGGACGTACGGAGGTTGCCGCAGCAGTCGCAATCCTTCCGGGAACCCGGGTCCCGTTTTGAATAGATGTTCTGGTTCCACCCCGCCATGGCGGGAAGTTTATTGGAGGTGTGTGATGCGTACTCTCATTCAGGTTCTCAAGAATCAGCTCGTCCTCGTCCTTCTCGACGGGAAGGCCAGCCGCCTTCTGCGACCGGGTACGCACACCATCTGGAACTTCTGGGCGCCGGTCGAGCTCGTCCGATTCGATGTCGATGCGGGCTACGCGGTCTGGACCCCGGAGCTCGGTTGCGTCCTCACTGACGATGTCGGTGTGGTCCTCGACGTACCGGCTGGCCATGTTGCGTGTGTGGCTCGCGACGGTATCGCTCGCGCGGTGCTCCGACCGGGTCGCTTTGTCCTGTGGCAGGTGCGGCACGACGTGACCGCCGAGCTCCACGACCAGGAGCTGCTCGAGACCACCGTCCCGCGGGCCTTTTGGGTCTTCCGTCCGGACGACGTGATGCAGCGGCTGACTGTGGCGCCGCACATGCGGGGTGTCCTGCATGTGGATGGTGTGGTGGACCGTGTCCTCGGGCCGGGTCGCTACGCGTTCAACCTGCACGAGCGCGAGCTCACCGTGACCTGGGTCGACCTTCGCGAGGAGGAGCTCCAGATCGTGGGTCAGGAGGTCATGACCTCCGACAAGGTCACCCTGCGGGTGAACCTCCTCCTGAAGTGGCGCGTCGTAGACGTGGTCCGCTCCATCGAGGCGGTCACCAACCTGCGGGATGCCCTCTACGCTGAGGCCCAGCTCGTCGCACGTCGATGGGTAGGTAGCCACAGCGTGGATGAGCTCCTGGAGCACCGGGCCGATGCGGGCCGGGCGCTCGTCGAGGCGCTCGCGCCGCGCACCGTGCGGTGGGGTGTTGAGGCCGTCGTGCTCGACCTCAAGGACGTGATCCTTCCGGGCGACATGAAGGCGATCCTCAACCGCGTGATCCAGGCGCAGAAGGAGGCTGAGGCAAACCTCATCCGCCGGCGCGAGGAGACCGCGGCCACCCGGTCGCTCGCGAACACCGCCAAGGTGCTCGCCAACAACCCGATGCTCCTTCGCCTCAAGGAGCTCGAGGCCCTCGGGGAGCTCGCCGCGCGCGTTGACAACCTCAACGTGCACGTCACCCCCGAGGATCTGCGCGCCCGCCTGACCCTGGAGGGCTGAGCGCGCCACGACGGCCCGGTGGGATCCTCCCGCCGGGCCGTCTGTGTATTCGCCGCCCTGTTCGGCCCCTTGGGCACCGCGGTGGCGGCCTCTTGCGAGATCGCCGCGGCGGTCCGCATCCCGACGCCGACGGGCTGCCTCATTTTTTTCGAACAAACCTGCAACAGCGGCCGGCAGGGGCCGTGAACTCCATCAAACAGCTGGAGTTCCCATGCAAACCTTCCCTGCGCTTCGCGACGCCTACGCTTCCAACGACGACCATCTCGCGGATTGGCACGCCCTGGTGCTGGCGCTGCACGGCCGCTGGTTGGCCCGCTATGGCCATCGCCTTTTTGACCTCGATGGCAACCGCCACGATGTCGAGGTCTCGCTGGCGGAGGCTACGGCGCTGGCGTCGGGGGCGCCGATGCCGGCGGAGGCGCAGGTCGTTCAGGCCCATGGGCTGCACCTGACCGCGATCCTGTCCCGCATCGATGGACGACTGGCCCAATCGGCCACTGCGGACGCGCCGCCTCTGGCCGTGGAGGAGCTCCGCGCACTGTTTGGTCTGGATACCGACGAGCTCACGGCGCTGCTGTTGGCAGCCATGCCAGCCCTGTCTACCGAGGTTGCGCGCCTGACCCGCTTTGTGACCGGACGAGACGATCATCTGGCGACGATCGGGTTTGTGTCGGAGGCGTGCGCGGCCACCGTCGGTGTGGGGCCGGCGCGTCTGCGGGCGTTGCGTCCGTCGGGGCGCTTGCGGCGCCTCGGGCTGCTCGAGGTCGACGGAGACGGCGTCTCGGCGTCGCTGCGCGTGCCTGCCAGCGTCCTGGACTACCTTCAGGATGAAGTGGACGGGCTGCCGGGTGACCTCGTCGGCGCGTGCTCGCACCACCGGGCGAGCTCGGCCCTTCCGGTGGAGAACCTGCTCCTCGACGAGCTCGCCAACCGGCGACTGGAGCGTGCGCTGCGCCCCGCGGACGCGAAGTTGTTGGTGGTGGGACCTGAGGGGGTGGGGCGGCGCACGGCGGCGCGGGCGTGGTTGGGCGCGCGAGGCATGGGTGTGCTGGAGGTTGATCTTGGCCACCTGCTCGCCACGGGTTCCCCGGCACTGCTGGTGGACGCGGCCCGTGAGGCCCGGCTGCGTCGTTGCGCGCTGCTGGTCCGGGCGGACCGCCTGGCCACACTGAATCCGGAGACACGAGGTGCGCTCATCGATGGTCTCGCGGGCGTCTCGGGCCGACTGATTGTGACGGCCACCTGCAGCGATTTGGAGGTCCATAGGCTTCTTCCGGGCGGCGCGAGGATCGACATCCAACGGCAGAGCGCGGACCTCCAACGCCGTGCCTGGTTGGCCGCGACGCAGTGCCCGGACACCGGTGATGAGCTCGTTCGAAGGTTCCAGCTGGGGGTCGGTGTCATCCAGCGGGTCGCGGCCGCCGCAGACGCCCACACCGTGCCTGCGCTCACCCGCGCGGTCCGTGCTTCGCAGCGCCACGAACTCGACGCCCTCGCCCAACCCATGAACACCGACCTCGGCTGGGAAGACGTGGTCCTCGCGCCGCAGGTGGAGGCCAAGCTGCGGGAGGTTGTGGCCCACGCGCGCCTCCGGGAGCTGGTCTTCGACGAGTGGGGACTGGGGGAGAAGATGAGTTACGGGGGCGGGCTCAGCTGCCTGTTCAGCGGCCCACCGGGGACCGGCAAGACCATGATGGCGGGCGTGCTGGCGCGCGAGCTCGGGCGCGAGGTGTGGCGCGTGGATGTCTCGCGCCTGGTCAGCAAGTGGATTGGCGAGACGGAGAAGAACCTCGCGCGGGTGTTTGACGAGGCGGCCCGAGCGCAGGTGGTGCTCCTGTTTGACGAGGCAGACAGCCTGTTCGCCAAGCGAACTGCCGTGCGGGGCGCCAACGATCGCCACGCCAATATGGAGGTGAACTTCCTCCTTCAGAAGATGGAGTCACACCCGGGCATTACGGTGTTGACCACCAACCTGCTCAAGGGGATCGATGACGCGTTCCTGCGACGCATCCGGTTCAAGGTAGCCTTCGACGCCCCGGAGTCG
>CALBXO010000198.1 GCA_937890335.1 uncultured Pseudomonadota bacterium
AGCTTGTTCGGGAGCTGTCCACGCAGTTGCGACCGGCGTTGTCGGGACTCACCACGCCGACCCCCACGCGCCGTCCCGGCGGGCCGCTCGATCTGCGGACGACCATCCGCCGGAACCTCTCGCGCGCCCGGCTCGACGAGAGCGGGCGGACGGTGATCGTGCCGACCAGCCTTCACTTCAAGACCCGCGCGCGGCGATCGATGGACTGGAGAATCCTGCTCGTCGTCGACATCTCGGGTTCCATGGAGCCGTCCGTGATCTACAGCGCGCTCATGGCTGCGATTCTCGCAGGTTTGCCCGCGGTGGACGTTCGGTTCCTGGCGTTCAACACCGAGGTCATCGACTTCTCGGAGCGGGTCTCGGATCCGCTGAGCCTGCTGATGGAGGTGGAGGTCGGTGGCGGGACGCACATCGCCCGGGCGATCCAATACGCGCGCGGTCTTGTGCGAGTACCGCAACGCACCTTGTTGATCGTCGTCAGCGACTTTGAGGAGGGGTTCAGCGTGGGGAGCCTGTTGTCCGAGGTGCGCGCGGTGGTGGACTCGGGCGTGACGGCCCTGGGACTCGCCTCCCTCGACGACGCCGGCGCGCCGCGCTACTCCGCCGCCATCGCCGGTCTGGTTGCCGGCGCCGGTATGCCGGTGGCGGCGCTGAGTCCGCTTGAACTGGCACGGTGGGTTGGCGAGCAGGTCCGAGGACGCTGATGGGAATCAAGGTCTCACCGGCCCTCGTGGCGGAACTGGTATCGGCAGCGCCGGGCCGCGTCGTGCGCAAGCTCGACAAAGATCCGGAGATGGCGCAGGCCTGGACCTGGTCCGAGGGCGGCGACCTGACAGTCGTCACGGACAAATCAGAGACCGTGGTTGTCGACGGGCCGGTGGCCCGCAGCCTGGAGCAAGTCCGCTGCAGCTGCTTGCTGTCCCCAAAATGCCTGCACTTGTTGGCCGTGGTGCGACTGCTGGAGCTGGACGACGGCCTCGACGAGGCCGCGCAGGAGGTGGAGGACGAGGCGGTCCCGGTCGCGGCGCTCACCGAGGCGCAGCGCGCGGCTGCGCAGGCAATCTGGTCCGCGGCTGCCCAGGTGCTTCGGCACGGGCTGCGCAGCACAGGCGCGGTGCTCCAGGCCGATCTGCTGCGCGCGGTGCACACCTGCCGCGGCGAAGGGCTGCATCGGGGCGCGGCGGCGGGGCTGCGGCTGGTTCAGCACGCCCGGGAGCTGCGCCAGAGGTCAGCCGGATTTGACCTCGACGCCGCTACGGACGACCTGCGCGAGGCGTTGTTCGTGGGGCGCAGCCTGGCCAGATCGGCCCCGCCGACCCACGACTTGCTGGGCATTGGGCGGCGGAGCTACACCCCGGTGGATGTGCGCCGGCTCACGGGCCTGTGCACATCACCGGTCGTGGCGCGCACCGGGTACGGCGGGGTCGTGACCTGGTTTGTCGCGGACGACGGCCTGCTTTGGACACTCCCCCATGTAATGCCGGCAGGCACGCCTGGTCTGACCTCCGGACCTGCCGGTGCCTATGCAGCCTCCGGGGACCTGGGCGAGCTGACCACACCCCACAAGCTGCTGTGCCGGAGCGCGTTGATCCTTTCGGGTGCCACGGGCTCCGCGGACCGTCGGTTGGGGCGGGGACAATCGGTGCAGGCCGCGCTGGCCAGGGGGGGCGAACGACCCACAATGCGACCGGGCCAGGAGCTCGATGCGTTTGACGTAGTGGTCATGGGGGCCAGTGCCTCCGCGCTTCTGGTGGCGCGGAAGTCGGATGGGCTCATGGTCCGGTTGGTCGCCGCGACCGACGCCCCCGGCGTGCACTACCGGCACAACCTCTCTCTGCTGGCCCAGCACCCGGGCTTGGAAGCAGGCGTGATCATTCAACGCACAGGTGCCCGCGAGCCGACCGGGGTTCCCATCGCCCTGCGCACGGAGGCTTTGACCCTGCCATCGGAGTGGGACGGGCTGGTGAACCTCGGGCTGGATGAGCTGCAACCCAGCTACTTTGGAACGCGGCAGCCGACGCTCGCCGAGGCAACGCTGGCGTCTGGGCTGGACCCCATTCTGGAGGCGCGCAGACGCGTCAGCCGTGTTGTGCTCGGCGGGACGCGAACCCTGCAGGCCGAGGCCCGCGACAGCGTGGAGTGGGACGCCAGGCGCCTGGAGCAGCGCATGATGACCGCTGGCGCGGCCCAGCTCCGGCGGCTCGCCTCGTCGGCGACTGGGGGCGGGCAGAGTCTCTCGGGACGCAGGCGAAGCGCCGACCCCGACGAGGTAGCTGCGGCGTGGCTCGCCGCGGCGGTCTGGTGCGCGGCAGCGGACGCCTCCTTGCGCGCCTCGGCGTGGGGTGAATCCGCCGCCCAGTGAGAGGCGCGATTCCCGCTCGCGCCCACGACCGTGCCACTCCTGCGCACTGGTACCCCCACGGGGTTGGACAGCGATGCCACACAGGGGTGTGCAGTAGCGCGACAACCTGTCACGCCCAGCGTCGACGATCCCGTGTTGAACGAGGTTCAGTGATCTGGCGCGGCGGTTGCGATGGAAGGGCGGCGTTGATGCTTGCAACAAATCGGAGAAACAATGCTGCCCTACACCGACGACCAGATTTTCGCGAAGGTTCGTGACTGCTTCTGCGAGGCCCTCGGACTGGACGATGACGAAGTTGAGCTGGAATCGACCGTCATTGACGACCTTGGCGCCGAGTCCCTGGACCTGCTCGACATCGTCTTTCGACTGGAGCGGTCCTTCTCCGTGAAGATCCCTCGGGGCGATGTGGAGCGTCAGGCCTCGGACAGCCTGGACGGCGAGCCGTATGAGATCGACGGCGTCCTGACGGACGCGGCGCTGGCGAAGCTGCGCGAGGCCATGCCGGAGATCGATCCCGGCAAGTTCAAGTCGGGCCTCCTCACCAAGGACATCCCCCGTTTGTTCACGGTGCGGACCTTCCAGAACATCGTCGTGCGCCTCCTCGAAGACAAGGCGCGCGTCGCCGCGTAGGGTCTGTGCGCTGGCCCTGACGGCACGGTCGGTCTTCGCCACTTCCGTGCTAGCTGAACCAGCGACGTCGCAGCGCGAGCTGACCGAACAGCAACAGCAGGGCCGGGAAGCTGATCCCAGCCAATTGGCTCAGACCGCTGCGCACGCGACGGGTGCGCGCGGCGGTGGGCTCCGGGACGGATTCGGGGCCCGCGCCCGGTCCAAACGCCTCCGCGTCCCCCGACAGAGTGACGCAGGTGCTGTTGCCGGCGGTCGCAGAGCTGCCCTCGGCGCACTCACACGCGACAAACCCGCCCCTGACGACACACTCGCCATCGCCGCAGATCACGCCGAGGCACGGATCGAACTCCGTCCCCACGGCCGCCGACTCATCGGTGACGCCGACCGGATTGGCGCGCGGTACACAGGTGGTTGTCGCGTTGCCATCCGGGCCCGGAAAGCTCTGTGCCACGGTCCCCGTTGGGCACGAGCAATACGCCTGGCCCCCGGAGTCAAAGCAGGTCGCGCCCTTGCCGCAGTAGTGGTAGGCGCAGGCCGTGGGGAGGGCGTCCGCGATGGGTGTGCCACAGTCGTAGATCGCGTCGCGGGCAGAGAAGTCGAGGGTTCGGGGCGGTACGGATGCGCTGGGCGCAGCCACGAACTTTGGGTCCAGGGTCATGTGGTGCGGGCTCATCCGCGTGTAGAAGCGCGACAGCGTGGTCCGTGCCGGGAGCCCAGCCGAGCCAGGGTCCGCCCCGATGTACTCCGCGACGAACAGCTTGCCGTCGCGCTCGTCGGCCTGGCGCGCGGCCCATGCGAAGTAGTTGGGCGCGTAGTTGGCGTTGAGCACCATCTCCGAAGGGTCGGGGTGGATCACATCAAAATTGGCGGGCGCGTAGGGCTTATCGGCGCGGATGAACACCTGGATGCCCATCAAGGGCTGTGCCGCGACGGCCGTGAGTTGAATCGGGATCACGGGCTCTGTGCCTACGTAGGTGAAGGCCAGGGGGACCACGTCGGCGGCGTCTTTGCCGGTCTGGAGCTTCACCGCCAGGAACCGCAGCGCGTCGTTGTTGTACACGTCCATGACCGGCGTCATGTTCGGCGTGACGTTGTACAGATTCTCCTGCAGCCACGTGACGAGGTCCTCGGTCCGCTCGGCGCCAATCACGTGGTACTCGTAGTTGTCTGTGAAGTCGTGGGCGTACACCGTCACCGGAGAATCAGGGTCGGGATTGTCGCCGAAGCCGTCGCCGGCGGTGGCCTGCGCTGACTCCTCCTCGGAGCAGCCGCCGCAGGACGCGCTGTCGTCGGCAAAGGCTTGCTGCGCGCACGGAATGGACGGCGGCGGTGTGACGGTCAGGCGCGAGCCGGCATCCAGTGACTCAAAGTGCGCCTGGAGTGATTCGGCGACGTCGGGCACGCCGGGAACCGGGACGATCCAGGCGAACGCCGCAGGGTCTCCCGCGTAGGTAATCTGCACGTGGGCTGTGGTGCGGCCGGTAGCCTCGTCGATGTCAAAGATGATGCGCTCGGCGCTCTGGTCCACCGGCTCCGGTGGGGTGGGGCCTTGCGGCACAGAACAGAACAGGCCGCCGCAGGCCCAGGATGCGCCTGCGCAGAAGGTGAGCGCCACGGCTGTGGCGAGTCCGGCGGCGCGGTGCGCCGGGATGGAGTTGGGAGACATGCGTCCTCGTGTTTGGTCTACGAGCATGTAGCACATTGACTCCCGTCGCCTCGTCGGCCAAACAACACCGCCTTCCGCACGGCCTTCGGCCGACGATACTGCGGTATCGCCGTCCGGCGGCCGCACGAAATTCGGCGCTGTTTGTCTCGCCGAGGCTCGGTCCGCCAATGCGCTACACGCTCCTGGTTCCTGCCGCGCAACCTGCTCTTCAAGGCCTGTGCCATCGGAGAACACGGTGGCGAGTGCCGGTACTTCGGCCGCGGGTGGAGCAGTTGTCCGACAGGTTCGGAGTGGGTTGTCGCGCCAATTCTCCCTACGCGCGAGGTGTCAGGACGGGTGGCCTGGCGGCGTCACCAAGGCCCGGACGCGCCGTACGTCCACGGGTCTACCGAGTCGCTCGTAGATGTCTGCCGAGAACCGGAGGACGGCGAGAGCGCGAGAGGTGGCACCGGCCCGGTGCGCCGCGACGCCGACGTGTTCGGCGACGATGGCAAAATCCGGCTCACTGAGTGCCTGCAGATCGCTGTGCGTGCACACCTCTGCCCAGAGGTTGTCCCATTGGTTGTCGTCGCCGGAGAGTGTGGTTTCCGGCATCTGGAGCAGGGCAGCGAGGGCCGCAAGCGATCCACGTACGACGTGCGCAGCCTCCTGCGCGCAGACCGCCGCTTCCGCGAACTCCCCCTGAAGCAGGCAGACGATGGCCAGATTCAGGGACGACGCGTAAGGGCGCCCGCCCCGCTGAATCTGGAGAGCGCGGGCGCGCTCGTAGAATGAAAACGCTGCGTCCAGGTCGCCGCGCGCCCGCGCGACTTCGCCGAGGCACATGACGAGGTGCACCAGCGCCTTGCCGTAGCCGGAGGACTCGGCGAGTTCAATGCCCAGCTGTGCGTGCAGCTCCGCCGTGGACAGGTTGCCCTGCCGCAGCCGCAGGTAGGCGAGATGGTGGAGCAGGTTCACCTGACCGACGAGGTCGTCGAGGCTTGTGTAGAGGTCGAGCGCCTCCTGAAGCCTCGGCTCGGCCTCGTGTAGATGGCCGAGCTGCGCCAGATGAAGCCCGAGGACTCGCTGGGCGAGCGCGCGCGTGCCAGGGTTGCCCTCCCCGGCGTCCGTGCGCTCGGCCACCGAGCGGGCGATGCGGAGCGCCGACTCGGAGTCCCCGTCGTACGCGGCGGACTGGGCCTCACGCAGGCTCGCGGTCAACGCCAGGTCCGTGTGGCCGGCCGCCGCGGCGTGTACGGCCACGTGACCGGCCCACGAGCGCGCTGAGGCCATGTCACCGCGCTCGATGAGGACCGCCACGCGCAGGAGGTGGCCCTGGAGGCGCAAAGGGTGGTTCGGGGGCCCGTCCAGCGCACCCTCCAGCCGGTCCAGCTCCCCGAGAGCCGCGCCGAGTTCGCCCGTCGTGTTGTACCGACGGGCGGCGGCGAGCACGAGCTCGCCACCGGCATTGGCTTGCCCTGCCTCCAGGTAGAAACGGCCGATTCTGGGATCGGCAGGGGCGTTCCGGGTCAGCGCCTCAGCGCATGTCGAGTGGGCCTGCTGCCACGCGCCGCGCTCCCGCAGCCCGGCCAGGACGAGACTTCGGGTTTCTTCCGTCGTGAAGGTGAAGCCGCGCTCGCCGCGACCCGCCAGCGAGAGGCGGTAGAGCGTGTCCAGGGCCCGCGGCATGCTCAGGGAGCCCGCCGTTCTGCAGCACCAGGCCCACTCCTCCAGACCCACGGTGTCGCCGAGGATTGCGGCGAACTCGATACAGGCGAGCTCGTCAAGGTGTACCTCGGCAAGCAGGGAGGCCGGGCCGAGGGCAGCCATGAACTGCGACTCGGTCTCCGGCGCGACGCTGAGGTCGCGCAGCCTCCAACCATTGGGGCCGGCCTCCAGCTCTCCTGCCCGTGCCCAGTCGGCGACCTGACGCGTCAGCCGTGGGGAGGGCCCGGCCGGCACGTTGACCAGTCGCGAGCGTGTGGCTGGCTCGAGCGGGAGCATCGCGTCGAGCAGCTCGCCCCGCTCGTCGCCGCTGAGCGCAGCCAGAGTGACGGTTTGCACGTCTTCGCGGCCCACGAACGCCGCCCAACCATCGGCCGCGTGCGCCGCGTCCTCGACGACTGTGACCACGATCAGGAGCGGCAATCGGGAGGCGAGCGGCGAACTGAGCAGCCCGGTGACGAAGCGCAGGCTGTCCGGGCCGTGGTGTAGGTCCTCGACCAGGAGAATCGTTGGGCGTCGGGCGGCCAGGGCACGGACGAACGCGGCGCCCAACGCCGCGCCGTCGCCGGCGACCTGCTCGCGGCCGAGCACCAACGCCGTGAGCCCTTCCGCGACCCAGTCCCCCTGCCGGCCGAGGTCCAGGACCGAGGCGATCCGAGCGTGCGCTCCGTCGTGGTCCAGCCCTGCCAGTCGCAATGTTCTCGTGATCATCGGGCCGAGCCCGTGTCGCCTCCCCGGCGGGTTCTCGTGGACGAGGTGAACCGTGTCGAATCCGGCCTCCTCGTGCGCGGTCTCACACAGCCACTGGGCCAGGCGCGTCTTGCCGGCAGTCGCCGCTCCGCGAATCAGTACCGCGCGGGCCCGGCGCTCCGAGGCCGTCGCGTGGAGGCACTCCCAGAGAATCGCGCGCTCGACCCAACGCGACACGAGCGGCAGGCGCCGCGAGATGAGTAGAGCGAGCCCGGCCCCTTCTGGCGCGGAACTGGCCTGCTCCGGGTAGCTCGCGCTCAGGACTGGCGGCGTGCCGCTGAGGGCAAGGAGCGCCGCGCGGGCGTCGGCTGCGCTTCGGAAGCGCTCCGAGGGACTCTTGGCCAGCAGGCGGCCGACCCACGCTTCGAACTTGTCTGGGACAGCCACGCGCGTCTGCATCGGCGGCGGCGGATGGTTGAGCTGGAGATCCATGAGCGCGGCCCAGTGCTCCGCCTGAAACGGCGGCGCCCCGGTCGTCATCATGTACGCCACGCAGCCGAACGCGTAGAGATCGGTCCACGGACCAAAGTCGCGCCACTCCCCGCGCACCTGCTCGGGCGCGGTCCAGACCAGCGTCCCCGCGAAGCGGCGTTCCAGGTCGCCGACATGGGTGCTGCGGTGCTGGTGTGCAGTCCCGAAGTCGGACAGCTTCAGGCCTCGCCAGGGATCCGGACCGTCGGGCAGCAGGATGTTGGCCGGCTTGATGTCTCTGTGGGACAAGCCGCGCGCGTGGGAGTGGGCCAGCGCCGAGAGGAGGGCGATCAGGGCGGCTTGCAGGGCGCCCCAGTCGGAGGGCAAGGCTGCGCCGTCCATCGACCCGCCGGCGACGTACTCCAGGACGAGATAGGGCGACCCCGCCGGAACGTTCCCGTCGAAGCTGGCGGCCAGGTGGGCGGGCACGTCTCCAAAGTCGAGCAGACGTACGATGTGAGGGTGGTCCAGCGAGGCGACGGCCTCGATCTCGTCGCGGAAGGCGGCGCGGGCCATGTCGTCGTCGTCGGTGGCGCCGTCCCGCATGAACTTGATCGCCACTGTGCGGCCGTCCGCGCGATGGCGGGCGCTCCATACGTCGGCGAGTCCACCGGAGCCGATGGGGCTGACGAGCTCGTAGGGTCCGAGGGCGCGCGTGTCCATGTGGGGACAGTCTACTCTGCTGCGTTGCGTTTTGCTGCGTTCCCGGCGATCTCCGTCGCGGATCGCCCGTTTTGCCGCGTTCCTGGCGATCTCACTCAGTCGGAATCGCCCGTCGCGCCGACCGCGGCCTTGCAAGCCGCGAAGCTGTGGCCTATTGGTTTACATGCAGTCGTGCATGTAAGGCTGGCGCCGGCACAGGTTTCGACGTGCGAGACACTCTCTTTCTGGTTGTGGGGCTCAGCGCCGTGGCGCTGTGCGGGTGCGCCGATGTCGGCGGATCCGGCTCGGGGGACGACCTCGGCGGCGGGCAATGGGTCGGGCCGTCACCCGATGCCGGCGGGCCCGACGCTGCGGATCTGGGGCTCGCACCGGACTCGGGTCGCCCCGAGAACGACCCCATCGTCGATGCGGGGCCGGGATCTGAGCCCAACATGGACGACACCGGCGAGGGTTCGCCGGACGCTCCCCAAGAGTCGCCCGACGTGGGCCCCTCACCCGATGGAACCGCGCCCGGTGGTCGCTGTGGCTGCGACGCGGACTGCGCTGCCCACGAGGGGCGGGCAGGGCGTTGCGTCACCGGGGTCTGCATGATGGAGGCCTCGGGGGCATGCTCCTCCCGAGGCGCCCGGGACGAGTGTCCCTCCGGCGGGCGCTGCTGGCCTCTGCGCAACTTTGAGGACGAGCCCATCTGTTGGCCCGATTGCGACGCTTTCAGCTGCGATGGGACGTGCGATGACGACGGATCGTGCGCGCCGCTGGCCGGCTGGGACTGTGACGCCAGCTGCGGCGAGCTCTGCAATGGTGGCGCGTCGGACCGGGCCTGCGCTCCGGCCAACCCGCGCGGACACTGCGGGTCAGGCGAGCTGTGCGACGACGGGGTCTGCGTGACTCTCTGCGGCGCCGACAACCCCGACGGCTTCTGCCAGGCAGGCTATGCCTGCGTGGGGGGCGCCTGCGTGTCCGAGGACGGCTGCGGCGACTGGCAGTGCGATCTGGGCGCGGCGTGCGATGAAATCGTCGCCTTCCCCGGCCCTTCCGAACCGACGGATCCTGACGCCGTCGCGCTCGGCTACTTCATCGACACCCACCGGGACTACGCCTTCTTGCGGCGAGACCTGGTCATGCTCACGCAGTGGGCGACGTGTCAGATGCGAGAGCGGTTTCCTGGCATCGCGCCGCTGGGGCTGGCGGATCTCACCCAGGCCAACGGGAGGATTCCCGGCACGGATGTGGGGGATGCGCGGCATCCTGACGGGACCCATGACGGCTCGGATCTAGACATCGCGTACTACCAGACCGACGGGGTCAACGACGCGCAGATCATCTGCGGGGACGGCAGCGACCGCAACGAAAACGGAACCCGCGGCCAGTTCAACGACGGCCGGTTCTGTACCACGGAGCAGAACATCGTGGACCTGGAGCAGCAGGTCTACTTCATGGCGCTGATGGCCTACCACGGCGGGTGGCGGATTGTGGGGGTGGATACGACCGTAGCGGACGACATCGAGCGGGAAGTGGATCGCCTCTGGTCGCTCGACATCATCTCCGGCACGGTGCGGGATCGGCTCGGGAGTCTCGGGTACGGCAGCGCCGGGGGCTGGGCCTTCCACCACCACCACATCCACGTCAGCTACTACGACTGACGATCAGGGGTTGAACGCCCCCAGAGCCTCGACTAGAACTCCATCACGACTCGCCTGGGACTTCCCGGCGTCGTCGCGCCTTTGGACAGGAGGGGTACGATGGTGGATCTGGATCAGAGCGCCGGGGCGGCCGCGCCCATCACGCACATCAAGCCGCCGGCCTCGACCGCGGCCTTGGAGCACCGGAACCTTCTCGAGGGTGAGTTCTGGCGCAAGATTCCCGCGTACGAAAAGGTCGACCGGGAGACGTTCCTGGACTGGAAGTGGCAGGCCAAGAACAGCGTCAACAAGGTGTCCAAGCTCCTGGCGGGGCTGCAGGATCTGGTGCCGCAGAGCTTCTACGACGACGTGCAAGAGGGGTTTGCGCGCGCGCCAATGGCGGTCCGCGTCAGCCCCTACGTCCTGAGCTTGATCGACTGGGTTGAGCCGTACAACGATCCGCTGCGGATCCAGTTCATTCCGGTCGCGAGCCGGATGAAGCCCGACCACCCTTTCCTGGATCTGGACTCGCTGCACGAGAAGGCCGACGCGCCGGTGCCAGGGTTGACGCACCGGTACCCGGACAAGGCCCTGTTCCTTCCGCTGAACACCTGCCCTGTCTACTGCCGGTACTGTACCCGCAGCTATGCGATTGGTCCCGACACTGAGGAGGTCGAGAAGTTCGCGCTGCGGGTGAACAAGGAGCGCTGGGCCAAGGCGTTTCAATACATCTTGGAGCGCCCGGAGCTCGAGGACATCGTCATCTCCGGCGGGGACGCCTACCAGTTGCGACCGGAGCAGATCGAGTACATCGGCAACAAGTTGCTCGAGCTGCCCAACGTCCGTCGGCTGCGCTTTGCGACCAAGGGCCTGGCGATCATGCCCAGCAAGGTACTGACGGACCACGACTGGCTGGACGCGATCACGCGTGTGGTGGATCGCGGGCGTGCGCTCCACAAGGAGGTCTGCATCCACACGCACTTCAACCACGCCAACGAGTTCACCTGGATCTCGCGGGATGCGTGCAATGTGCTGATGGAGCGCGGGATCACCGTGCGCAACCAATCGGTGTTGATCCGGGGGGTGAACGACACGGTGGACACGATGTCGATGCTGGTCCGGCGCATCGCGTACCACAATGTGCATCCCTACTACGTGTACACGCACGACATGGTGAAGGGGGTCGACGAGCTGCGCACGACCGTGGGGACCGCGGTGGAGGTGGAGAAGCACATCCGCGGAACCACCGCCGGGTTCAACACGCCGACTTTTGTGTGTGACGCGCCGGGCGGCGGTGGCAAGCGGGGCGTGCACTCCTACGAGTACTACGACCGCGTGCACGGCGTGTCGGTCTATACTGCGCCCAACGTCAAACCGGGCGAGTACTTCTGCTACTTTGATCCCATTGATCTGCTCCCGGAAGAGGGGCGCAACCGTTGGGCCAACCCCGATGAGCATTCCAAGATTGTCGACGAGGCGCTCGAGAGGGCACGTGCTGACAGGTAGGGTCGGGATCGCGCTGTTGCTGCTCGTTCTGGCGTCCTGCTCGGACCCAATGGAGGAGCTGCCGCCGCCGGCGGGTGAGATCTGCGGGTTTGCCGACGAGATCCCCCGGTGCGACGTAGTGACGGGCGCGGCCCAGGGGGACCCAAACTCCCTGGAGGACGCCGGCACCACGTTGGTGTTGCCGGCGGTCCGTGTAGGGTCCACGGTCGCGTACTCGCAGGTTTTGCCAGGCACCACAGCCAGTAGCATCGACGATGGTTCGCTGCCCCCGGGGATGACGCTTGCGCAGGGCGTGCTCTCGGGTGTGCCGGACGCTGTGAGCGCGGCCAAGGTCTTTCGTTTCCGTGTCGGTGAACTCGACGTCCGGATCAGCGTGTACCCGGCGACCGCACCGTCGCTCGACATCCCGAAGTACTGGGACTGCGGACCCTACGCGACGTGGAGCACGGAGCCGCAGACGGCTTGCGAGGTGAACCCTCACATCCCGGAGGTGGGGGGCGTCTCGAACGTAGACTTGTTCATCACGTACCCGGCGGTCTCCGACCCGACAATCTCGGGAGATGGGGCCGTGGCCACGGGGCGTTGGCCGGTGATTTTCTGGGGCCACGCGAACCACGACCGCCTGTGCGATATCAACGAGGGCTACCGCAGCCTGCACGACCATTGGGCGAGCTGGGGCTACATCGTGGTGGCCGTGGATGCCACCGCTTGGAATTGCATGCAGGGCTCGACCGCCAATATCGAGCGCCGGATCGAGCAGGTTCTGGCCGCAGTGGACGTGGTCGCCGGTCTCAACGCAGATCCGAGCAGTCGTTTCTACGGCCGCATCGACATGGAGCGCGTCGTCATCGCCGGACACAGCCGCGGGGGAGGGGCATCACTGGAGATCGCGGAGGCGGTGCCCGGCGCGCGGGCCATCATCGACATGCAGGGCATCGACATGACCGCGTTTGGTTTTGGCGACGCGCCCGTGAGGGCACTCCCGACCCTGGGGTTCACCGCCGGCAGCGACGTGGATCTGAACTACCCCATCGTGGAGCCCACCGAAGACCAGCTGGCCGGACCCTATACCTGGGTCAATGTCGATGGCGGAATCCACGCATACACGGCGGACACGAGCCCCGTCGAGCCCGACGACGAGCCCGGCATCACCCAGCAGCAGCAGCACGACATCAACGAGTTTTACAGCACAGCGTTTCTCGCCAGGTGGATCGGAGTTGGCGACGGCAGCCAGCCTGCGGTCTTTGAGCCCGCGGCCGAGGCGGACGCCGTCCTGTTCTCGCACCGGGGGGCGGCCCAGGTGCTGGAGAGCCTGTCGGAGCGCGGTGTCCACGCCCGCTGGAACCGGCGCGTGGCGGGCACCGCGCTGTCCCTGGACGCCCCGGAGGTGTTCACCTACACCCCTGACGAGCGCAACCCGCGGCCGGTGTTCCGCAAGGCTGTGTCCTGGCGGCTCGAGCCGGGCGACTACCCCGTCTCCATCGCTGACGGCGCGTTCCCCCTCGACGCGGGTGCGGGTGCGACGGTCCAGGCGCGGGTCAAAGGGCCGGATTTTGGCTCGACGGCGCGCTTTGAATTGGAGATGGTGACCGCCACCGGGACGACTGTGGTTTCCAGCGAGGAGATCCTGGGACCGGTTCCGGTGTACAACCGCTTCACGCAGCTCGTGGCCGCCGTCCCTGACGGCGCCGTGAGCTCCATGGTTCTGCGAATCCACGACGGCGTCCTGTTTGTGGATGACCTGCGCATCGAGTGACCCAGGCTGGCCCCATGACCCAACGCTTTGATCTCTACAATCCCACCGAAGCCCACGCGACCATCCGAGAGATGGTCAGGAGCTGGGGCGAGGAACACGTCGAGCCGCAGGCGCGCGAGCACGACGAAACCGAGAAGTTCAACGAGGGGCTGTTCCGGCGGCTCGGGAGTGAGTTGGGCCTGTTTGGTGTGACTGTGGCGGAGGAACACGGCGGTGTCGGGCTGGACGCGGTCGCCAGCGTCATCATCATCGAGGAGCTCAGCCGGTTCGATCCGGGCCTGATGCTCAGCTACCTGGCGCACGACATCCTGTTCGTGAACAACTTCTACCACACGGCCAACCCCGAGCAGCGCGAGCACTACCTGCCCCGCGTCATCAGCGGCGAGTGGATCGCGGGGATGGCCATGAGCGAGCCCGGCGCGGGCACCGACGTGCTGGGGATGACCACGCGTGCCGTCAGGCAGGGGGACAGCTACGTGCTCAACGGCACCAAGGCCTGGATCACAAACGCCCCGTGTGGCGACGTCTTCCTGGTCTACGCTCGCACATCAGACGACCCGGACAACTGCCGTCAGGCGTGGTCGTCGTTCGTCGTGGAGCGCGGTTGGCCCGGGGTCTCGGTGGGGCGCAAGGAGGAGAAGATGGGGATGAAGTCCTCGCCGACCTCTCAGCTCATCTTCGAGGACGTCGAGGTACCGGTGGAGAACCTCGTTGGCACCGAGGGCAGCGCGCTCATCCACATGATGCGAAACCTCGAGATCGAGCGCGTGACCCTGGCTGCGCAGTCCGCCGGAATCGCGCTGCGATGCCTGGATGACATGGCGCGGTACGCCATCACGGAGCGCAAAGCGTTTGGGAAACATCTGTCGGAGTTTGGACAGATCCAGCGCTTCCTGGCCGAGTCGTACGCCGAGACTGCGTCGGGCCGGGCGCTGCTGTACGACGTGTCGCGCCGCATCTCCTCGGACAGTCGCCAGTCACTGGGCGCCGCTGCGGCCAAGCTTGCTCTGACTGGCACCGCCGAGCGGGTCGCGCGGCGCGCCATCCAGACCCTGGGTGGCTACGGCTACACGCGGGAGTTTCCGGTGGAGCGGATGCTGCGGGACGCGATCCTGCTCAGCATTGGCGGCGGGACCAACGAGGCGATGCACAAGAACATCGTCTCCGACCTGCGCCGCATCTACGGCTGACCCGCGCCCGAACCTGCCCCGTGTCCACGGCTGACTCGCGGGGTTGTCCGGGGGTGTGGGAGCCGGCACCTGGGACATTGAGCTGCCCCAGATCATCGCGCATTCGGGCTATCGGACCCCCAGCTGCCCAAGTGACGGGTTCGGTTCGATGTTTCCACCACAGTCGCAGCCAGACAGCGAATTGATTCGAACGCGTCCGAGCCCGCCGCCGGCGCCGCCGTCGCCCGCGCTGTGCTGCTCAAGCAGGCAGCTTTGGAAGTCGCCACCGCCGCCATTGCCGGCCTCCAGTGAGCCCACCGCGCCGTAGCCGCCACCACCGGAGGTGATGGTGTCCAGGCCACAGCCGTCCTTGGTGCGGGCCTCGCCGCCTTCGGCCGGGTTGCGACCTGGGGAGGCATCCTCACCCCGTCGGCCCGAGCGGCTGTCGTTGCCCGGCGCGACCCCACCGGAACCACCGCCGCCGCCCGCCGCCCAGATCACGCCGGAGATTTCCACCTCGGGTGCCTCGAGCAGCACCGCGCCACCGCTGCCGCCGCCCGCACCGCCGTTGCAGTCGAGTCCGTCGTCGCCGCCGGCGCCGCCCCCGCCACCGGCGCGGATCTCGCCCGCGATGTCCAGGGACACCGCCGCGGTGATTTGGAGGGCTCCAGCGCCGCCGCCACCCCGTACCTCGCACGCCGACTGTCCGTGGGCGCCCGCTTCAAGGGGCTCAAGGTTGGCAGTTCCGCGGACAGCCGCGCGTTCGCCGCCCGGCGCGCGACCGCCGTGGGTTCCGAAGCTCGCGCCGCTGCCGCCGTGACGCTCGGTGGCCACCGCCGAGTAGGCGGGACGTGCGCCGGGTCCAGGCGCGGTGGCGTCTGCAGAGATGTCGAGGCGACCGCTTACGACCACCGAGCCGGAGGCCAGGATCACGAGGGCGTGCGGGCCGTCCACGCGGAGGTCGTCAATCTCCAGGTTGTCCACGCGGCACACACAGGCGGACACGCCCTGCGCGGGCTCGGTCACGGCGCAGACACCGAGCGGACCGTCGAGCCGGCAGTCGTCCTCAGTGTGGAATTCATCCGGTGCCTCCAGGTTGCGCCCGGTGGTCTGGATGCGCCCGAAACGCCCGATGTTCGCGGGCGTCACCTCGCAGCATCCGCCGTCGCAACAGCCGGCGGCGCACTCGGTCTCCTCGGTGTCGTAGAGACACACGCCGTCGTCGCAGGCGCCCGACCAGCGCTGCTCCACCGACGTGTCGTTCGCGCAGCGTGGCGCGGGATCGGCGCAGAGATTCGCGTTGCAGTCCGGGCTGGCGTCCGGGTCATCGGCGTCGGGATCCCCCATGTCCGGGTCCGCGTCTGGGTCCGTGTCCTCGCCATTGGTGTCACCGGGCGCGTCTGGGTCCGCATCCGGGTTGGTATCGGGGCCATCCATGTCGCCCCCGTCGGTGCCGGTATCGCCCGGATTCCCGTTGTTTCCATCGGGCCCCGGCGTGTCGGCGGGCGTATCCCCCTCCGGCTCCCCGTCTGTGTCGCCCGCGCGCCCCTCTTCGTCGGTGACATCGCCGTTGGCGCCGTCGGAATTGTTGGTGTCCGTGTCCGCCTCCGCGTCGCCCTGGCCGGGGACGAGGTTGGGGTTGGGCGCCGTACACGCCGTGAGGAGGAGGAGGGATGCCGCGACCATAAGGTGGTGTGTTGTCATGTCGGCATATGTGGGTGTGCTCGGCACATGGTGCAACCCCCCGGGTGAAAAACAGGTCGGACTGCGGCCGTCGTCTTGCCTACGTGGAGTCGGAGCGCGGCGGCCGCTGCCTCCGTGGGTTCTCGGCGAGCGAACCGCTCTTGAGGTGCGAGGCTGCGGTCGACAGGAACCTCTCGCGCGCGAAGCGATGGTCCACGACAGGGCGTGGGTACGTCTCGTCGAGACGGACCGCGGCGTCGTTCAACACCGAGTCTGGGGCGTGCCAAGGCTGGTGAATGTGTCTGGCGGGAACGTGCTTCAGCTCCGGTACCCAGCGACGGACGTAGTCGCCGTGTGGGTCGAACTTCTTGCCCTGGGTGATGGGGTTGAAGATGCGAAAGTAGGGCTGCGCGTCGCAGCCGCATCCAGCGGACCATTGCCATCCCGCGTTGTTCTGCGCCCAGTCGCCGTCGGTGAGGTACTTCAGGTAGTGTGCCTCGCCCAATCGGTAGTCGATGAGCAGGTGCTTGGTCAGGAAACTGGCCGAGATCATCCGCGCCCGGTTGTGCACGAAACCTTCGCCGAGCAGCTGTCGGGAGGCGGCGTCCACGATGGGATAACCGGTCTGGCCCGCGATCCAGGCCTGCCACAGCGGCGCCTCGAACTGCCATGGAAACCCGACGAACGCAGGTCGAAATGGTCCGTCCAACAGCTCCGGTCGGTCCCAGAGGGTGCTGTGGGTGAATTCGCGCCAGACGAGCTCGTTCAGAAACGAGTCCGCTGCGGGCGTCCCGCCGAAGGCGTTCTGCACTGCGGTCCAGACCTGACGCGGCGAGAGGGTGCCAAATTTGAGGTCGGCCGACAGCCGGCTTGTCCCGGCGAGGTCCATGCGGTCGCGGTGTTCGGGGTACTTGGCGGCCGCGTCCTGGAGGAACCGTCCAAGCCGAGCTACTGCGGCAGGTTCTCCGCCGGGCTGCACCTGGGGATTGCGGTCGATGCCGAGCTCTGCGCAAGTGGGCAGCGCGATGGCGGGAGCGTGAACATCGTCCGGCACGGGTGGCAGCGCGCGCGGGGTCGGCAGCGGTTCGCCAACCGTCGCGGTCCGATGAAACGCGCGGGCAAACCAGGTGAAGACCGAGTACGGGTTGCCCGCTCCCGTCCTCAGCGTTCCCGGCGGTAGCAGCGTCTCGCCTTCGTACAACGCGAACCTGTCGCCGAGAGCTTCGGCGATGCACCGGTCTCGCTCACGCGCGAACGGCTCGACCCATCGGTGCGCGACGACGCGATCCGCGTTCCACGCGTGGACCAGACGCGGGACGACTTCCACGCTCTTGCCCGCAACGAGGAGCAGACGCGAGCCACGATCCACGAGTGAGGTCTGCAGGGCGCGGATCGAGTCGATCAGGAACTGAATGCCGTGGGGTCGCTCGCGAGCGTTGTCAGGTGCGAAGAAGAGTGGGTCGAGCACGAAAACGGGGAGGACCTCGCCTTGGGTGAGAGCGTCCCGTAGGGGGGCATGGTCCGCCAGGCGCAGGTCCTTGCCGCGAAACCAGACGATCGTCCTGCGGGTCATCGTGGGCACACTCGCGGTGGGCGCGGGGTTGTGTGGAGCTCGACGCGCCGTCGGCACAAGCTGCGTGTCTCGGCGCCTCACAGGGTCGCCCGCTTGAGTTGACCGCCGCTCGGCGGCCCAATCGCCCGCTACCGTCGTCGGCCCTCAACTCCGCTGCGCTCCGTCTCCCTGCGGTCGCTTGGTGGGGCAAGACCCCGCCGGCGTCGAGCCTCCTAGGTAGCGAACAATTTGTCTCGCCGATCAGCGATCAACGCAAGCGACCGCCCCTGTCAGCGAGCGGTGAGGCAGCGGCCCATCTTCTCCACGCCCAGAGCGGGCGTGACGCTCTCACCGTCCCAGGCGATCTTGCCGCCGATGACGGTCCAGCGAACGACGCCGTTGGAGCGGTTGACCAGCTGGTGGTGGCCGAACAGTTCGCGGAAGTGCCACTCGGTGTTGGCCTCGCTGTCCCACATGCGCAGCGTCGCCGGGTTGATGACCGTGATGTCGGCCTGCGCTCCGACCTCCAGTGTTCCCACGTCCAGGTTGAAGAAGTCGGCGGGGTCGCGGGTGAGGCGCCGGACCATGTACGCGACGGTATCCACGCCCTCCTCGGCGGCCATCTGGATGGCGCGCAGGTTGACGTCGTAGAAGGCCATATTGGTCAGGTGGGCGCCCGCGTCGGAGAAACCGGGTAGAAACCTCCCGTCCAGCGACAGCTCCTTGACCGTGGCCAGGTCCTTGTTCGCGCTGGTCGTGTACCACCGCAGGGCGGTGTCCCAGGTGCGCAGGAGGTGGAGGAAGAAGTCGGCGTCGTCGCCCGCCGGCTTGGGGAAGGTCTCGAAGGCGGCGCGCTCATCGTCGGCCAACGTGCCGCGACCAGAGCGTTGCCAGACTTGGAGGCGTCCGAAGATGTCCGACATCTTCTGGCCCTGCCACGACGGAATCGGGCTCTGGTCCACCACCATGTCTTTGAGGTCGCGCGTGAGGCCGTATTGCTCCACTTTGAGCAAGCGCGCCAGGCGGGCGGGGCTGAATCCGCGCTTCCCGGCGTGCCACATCTTGCGGAAGCTCGCGATCCAGGCGGGGTCGTTGTAGATGGCCTGGCGTCCCTCGTGGTCCTCAATGTCCGGCTCGTTCAGGCGCCGAAGCGGGAGGATCTCCTCGCTGAGCGGGGTGATGGGGCCATCTGCCCAGGTCTTGAATGGTGCCGCCAGGGACTGAAGGTAGAACTCGCCGCCCATGAACTTCGAGTTGAGGACCGTGGCGAGCACGCGCCCGAGCTTGAGGAGGCTGCGGTTGGTCTCGAGCTCCATGGCCGCGACCGCGGTCACCTTAAGGGTCTTGCCACCGTGCAGGCGCGCGCTGGTCAGCGCGAAGCTGCGCAGGACGTCGATGGGGTTGTCCTTGGGCGGCGTCGCCTGCCAGACCCGGCCGTAGTGGCGCACCACGTCGGTGAGGGTCTTGAGCTCGTCGTACTCCATGTACTGGCAGGGGATCTTCCGTTGCCGGTTGGGATCATTGGCCAGGTAGTGGAAGGGCAGGGCGTCTGTGGAGAACCCCACGTAGCCCTGTTTCATCCCGTCCTCGAGCAGGTCGCACATCGTCGAGAGCTCCGCCTGGGTCGGCTGCCTGGAGATGCTGTCCTTCATGCCCATGACCTCGATCCGCAGCATGGAGTGCGGAATCATCGGTGCCAGGTTGGGGCCCAGGGGCAGGGAGTCGAGGTGCTCAAGATAGTCTGCGGAGTTGTCCCACGTCACCACGTCGGCGACCTGCGCGAGCACCGATTTGGGCACGTTCTCCACACGCGCGAAACAGTCGACAATGGGGTCAGCACCATCCTTGCGCTGGTTGCCAAAGGCGAGCCCGAGGCTGCAGTTGCTGGCGACGACGGTCGTTGTGCCGTGGCGGACGGACTCGGGCAGACCAGGGCCCAGCTCAACCTCCAGATCGTAGTGGGTGTGGATGTCGATGAGTCCGGGCATGAGCCAGAGGCCGGCTCCGTTCAACACCGTTCGTCCCTCCGACGCTGGGATCTGGCCGCGCGCGGCGATCTTGCCGGCGTCCACGGCGATGTCCTCGACTTTGGGATTGTCGCCGGTCCCGTCGAAGACCAGCGCGCCCTTGATGACGATTTCGTAGCTCATGTCCATCCGCGGTGAATCTGGGCGGTTGCTGCCCGGGCGCACACCCTATGTAAGCGAATGCTCAGTTTCAAGGCGCTTGACAGGTGGGCGCAGGGTTTGGACGATCGCGCGTCAACTGCCCGCCCACCTCGAGCCGAGAGCCCATGGCGATCTTTCATTCCGCGAGCCGCATCCAGTTCGGTGCCCCTGTGCCCGCTCCCAATGACTTGCGCCCGACGGAGGCGTTGTTCGTGCAGGGCAAGGTGCCGCCCGGCCATCCGTTTGCGCTGACGTGGACCTACACGCGCGGGGTGGTGGGCTACCATGTCTTCCGG
>CALBXO010000199.1 GCA_937890335.1 uncultured Pseudomonadota bacterium
CCCGCAGCAGGTTCCAGCGGAATGGGGGGCGGCTCCGTCTCCAGCCCGGCCAGCACGGCGCTGGCCCTCGGCGCGACAGGTTCAGCCGTACCTTCGGGCGCGGCGCCCGATCCGCTCGAGACCCAGATTATCGCCACGACGACCGCGACGAGCGCAACCACCGCGAGCGCCCAGGCCCAGGGCCGTCCGCGGCGCGCCTGCGGTTCGAGCAATCCATCAATGGGTTTGTACAGCTTCATCGACATCTTGAGAGTTGAGACAAGAAGCCGCCGCAAACCCTCAGCCGGCCTTCTCCATCATTTCTTGCGCGTGCGCAAGGGTGGTGGCGGTCACCGTGACACCGCCGAGCATGCGGGCAACCTCCTGAACCCTCTCTTCTTCGCTGAGGGCCCGGACGTTGCTGACCGTCACATCATCATCGTGCCGCTTCTCCACCAGCAGATGCCAGTCGCCGCATGCGGCGATCTGCGGCAGGTGCGTGATGCAGAAGACCTGTCGCGACGGCGCGACGTTTTTGATCTTCCGTCCTACAACCTCCGCCACCGCGCCCCCGATTCCCGTGTCGACCTCGTCAAACACGTAGGTATCGACGTCGTCGGAGCGCAGGAGCACCGATTTGATGGCGAGCATCAGCCGGCTCAACTCGCCGCCGCTGGCAATCTTCCCAAGAGCTCTGAGCGGCTCGGACCGGGAGGTGGCGAGTTGGAACTCCACCACGTCGATCCCTGTGGGCCCGAGCGCGGAGCCGTCCACAAGTGACGGATCGTCGGTACAGGACCCGTCGGCGAGCTGGTGGTTGATGGTCACCGAGAAACGCGTGCCGCCCATTCCCAGCTCGCCCAGCTCCTCTCCGACGAGGGTATCCAGGCGGGCGGCGCTCTTCTTGCGCCTGGACGACAGGGTCCTGGCTTGCGCCAGGAGCGATTTGAGCAGCTCCGATCGCTCCGCCTCCGCTTCCTCGATCCGCGACTCGGCCCCCTGGGTCTCGCCCAATTCGGCCATCATCTCCTCACGGCGAACCAATACCTCCTCCACGGAGCTTCCGTGCTTGCGGAACAGACGACGCATCGCAGCGAGACGATCCTCGATGGCAGCCAACCGCTGCGGATCCGCGTCGATTCCATCCGCGTACGCCCGCAGGTCCGCCGCGGCCTCGGACAGATGAATCGACGCTTCCTCGAGCATCTGTCTCGGGCCTTCGAGCGCGGGATCAAGATGAACCACAGATTCCAGTTCGCGCACGGTGTGCGCGACGCGGTCGATGACGGCATGCGCACCGTCGTAGAGGGAATCCCCCGCTGATCGAGCCACGTCGCCGAGGCGCTCGGCGTGCGCCAGCCGGCGGCTCTCGTCCCGCAGCTGCTCGTCTTCACCCGGGAGCAGCTCGACCTCGTCGATCTCCCCCACCTGGAACTGCAGAAAGTCGATGCGGGAGAGGCGGTCGCGCAGACCTGCACGCAGCCCAGCCACCTCCGCATCGAGCTTGCGAAGCTGCGTCACTCCCTCGCCGATGCGCGCCCGCTCTTCGCCCAGTGAGCCGAACGCGTCGAGGAGCCGGACGTGCCGCGACGCGTCCGCGAGCGAGATGTGCTCGTGCTGACCGCTGATGTCGATGAGGCCCCCCGTCACCTCCCGCAACACGGCCAGCGGAGCGGCGCACCCATTGATGAAGACCTTGTTGCGTCCGCTTCGCGACACGATCCGGCGAACAATGAGCTGGTTTCCACCGTCGATGCCGCGGGACGAAAGGGACGAACCGATGGCAGTGGCGGCGGCGTCTGACGGCTCGAAAATGGCCTCCACAACAGCCGAGTCGCTCCCAGCCCGCACCACGTCAGCCGACGCGCGGCCCCCGAGCACGAGGTTCAGGGCGTTGACCAGCATCGACTTGCCGGCGCCGGTCTGCCCGGTGACCACAGTGAACCCGTCCCGAAACGGGATCTCTACATGCTCGATCACAGCGAAATCTTTAATGACAAGATGGGTCAACATCCCCAGCCCTCCATCGATACCGCACAAGCATTCAGCACGAACAGCACCCAGTCAAGTGTTCAGTGCGGGCGGGCGTCAAATTTGACCTGACCGCGTTCGATGGACACCTCAAAAGGCACGGACTCCCCGCGGCGTCGAACCAGGAGCAGCACCGTGGTGTCTTCCTCCCCGCGGATCGCCTCCACCACGCGCCCGAGTCCAAGGCCGGAGGCCTCGCGGCCATCCACCTGCAGGATCGTGTCCCCCGCACGGAGACCGAACTCGGCGCCCGGCCCCCCCTCTACCACCTCGCGGACGGCGACGGACCCGTCGGGTTCCGTCTTCAGCACCGCCCCGATGCCGAAGAACTTCACCTTCGGCGGTCCCTCGGCCGCCTGGGGTTCCAGCTCCACATCCATGGAGGTCTCACGGCCTTCCTGGAGGCCGTCGACCGTAACGATGGAGGTCACGTATCCGCGCGCGCGCACGCGCACACCCCGCCGCCCGGGCGTGAGCCCTTCCAGCAGAAACTCTCCGTCGGTGTCGGTACGCACGGCTTCTCGCGGGAGATTCCGACCCCAGACGGCCGCGTCGCTGACCCGCACCTCGGCGCCGGCAATGGGTTCGCCGGACGCCTGGTCATGGACGCTGCCCCGCAATGACGCGCCGCCCGAGAGCTCGATCGTGACACCCTCGGTTCGCTGTCCCGAAAACACGCGGACATCCGCGACTGCCCCAGGGCCGAAACCCGGCGGGTCGACGCGCAGATCGTAGCGGCCCGGGGCGAGGTTGGTGAGCAGGAAGAGTCCATGCCCGCCCTTTCTTGGCCGGTAGTGCCGGGCCTCGAGGCCGTCGATGCCGACCTCCGGAACGAACCGCTCGATGGTGACGTAGAAGGACTGGAGGACCTGGCCCGCCGGCGTCAGGACCTTCCCCAGAATCTCGCCACTGGCCCCGAGCTCGACGTGGATTTTCTCCGGCGCGCCGGCAATGGCGCGCTGCGCGACGGACGCCGCAAAGTGCGGATGCGTCGCGCGCAGCAGGTACGGACCCGCCTCCAATCCGGTGACCAGAAACTGCCCTCCATTGCGGGTCTGCGCGGTCGTGATCACGCCGGGCGCGCCCTCCGGCCAGAACTCGACTTGCGCCCCGTCAACCCCTACCCCGTCCGGGTTCGAGACTTGCCCGAGCAGGGCCCTGAGGGGTTCGAGCGTGGCCTCGAACTCGGCCGTCTCTCCGGCTACGACGGAGATCGGCCCTTCCGTGAGCATGCTGAAGCGGCTGGCCTGGACGCGCAGCTTCCACGGCCCGGCTGGCACGCGCGCAAACTCGGCGGTCCCATCGGAGCCCGTGCGCACCGGCTCAATGCGGCCCGAGCCGAGCAGCTCGACCAGCGCATCGGGCACCGGTCGGCGCTCCAGGTCAACGACCGCGAGCACCACGCCCCCCGTGGTCGGGCGTCGCGCCGCGGGGGCCGGCGCAGGGGGAGCGGGTGCGGCCGTCGCCGGCGCCACAGGGCTTGGCGCCTTGGCCGGAGCCGTGTCCAGCGCGGCTGCCGGCCACAACAGCCACACGCACACGCCGAGCACGGCACAGAGCGCAATCAGGACTGCGAGAATGACTGGGGGCGATCTGACGTTCACAACGGGGTACGTTACTTTGTTTGTGCAAACCCTGCCCGCTGTGGGCGTCGATGCGAGATGAACCTGAACCCACACGCCGGCATTCCTATTTCCATTGGCCTGTTGGCATGCCTGATCGGAACCATCGCGTTGGCGGCCCTCACGCGCCCCATCGACCGGGAACGCCTCGCACGGGAACCCAGTGAGGTCATTGGGCTTCTACGCGCCAGGCACAACGGGCCGGCCCCGTGCCTTCGCTGGGGTGATCCTGTCGCGGCAGCGCCCAGTCCGGAGCTGGAGGCGGATCTGCACCGCGCCGGTTTCGCGGCTGACCTGCACTCGGTCCTCCCACTCATGAGCGCGATCCGGGTCGCCAATCACGACTCCGAGCAGACACAGCACGAGGCGACCCCGGCCCAGGAGTTTCGCGAGGCGGCGCTGTCCGGGCTTGGCCGGCTGGATCAACTGCGCGTGCAGTCCGGACGTCAGGACCCGGAGGCGTTCGTGCCTGCGCTGGGCGCCTTTGCCGAGGCCGAATCGCGCATCCAACGAGATCGCCGGAGGGTCTTCGCCTTCCGCTCCACGCTGCCGCCCGACCATCGGGATTCCTTCGAACGACTGGTCGAGTCATGGCGCGGCCCCCTTGCGCATACCGACACGCAGGCGGCCGCGATCGAGCAGGTCGCCATGCGGGTCACCGCTGAGCGCATCGGGTCGTTGCGCGCCCTGCTCGCCGGGTACCACGAGACCTACGGGGCGTACCCAGCCAACTTCAAAGAGCTCCTCGAATCCATCCCCAAGCTCCCCGGCGCCGTTGCTCGCGGCCTCGAGCGAGACGGCTCCCTGCGCGACGGTTGGCTGCGGTCGTTCGAATACTTCCGTCTGGGCCACAACAGCTACCGACTGCGATCACAGGGGTCCGATGCGGGCACCGATGTGGATGATGTCGTCGCCCACCCCCGCTGACTTCTACGGCGCCACGACCAGCTCCACTTCCGGTGGATCGAGGCGGCGCTCCACGAAGTCCACTTCCGCGGGCATGCGGTACTTCTCGTAGAAGTACTGAAGGCGAGCGTACCGATCCTGGCGGTGAAACTGGAGCGCGTGCTGCGCCTTGCGCGCGCAGACCGGACACAGATGCTGGGGGTGCCGATCCGCGTCTTCGAGGGAGTTGGTCCCGTTCATCAGACAACGGAATTCCGTGCAGTGCCGCATGCTCAGCACGTGACCAAACTCGTGCGCGGCGACGGTGAGTGACCGGCGCAGGACCGTCCCCGGTTCGGCGGTGGAGCGGAAGTCAGCACCAAAGCGGTAGAGCGACATCACCGCGACCTTGCGTTCAAAGGACCCGAGCCCGAACACGTAGTTGACGCTCGGAATGTAGAGGTCCACCTCGGTCACGGCGACCATGCCCAGCGCGTCGTCGGGCAGGGCGCGCTGCAGGGCTGGAAGTATCTTGCGCGCGTCGTACTGCCGCCGCACCGGGTCCCACGCCACGCTTGGGATCGCGACCCGAGGGAGTACGCGCGACGGCGAATCGTAGTAGGCGTCCAGGTACTCGGCGACGATGTCCACCGTGCGTTCGCTCTGCGGACGCAGCGCCCCCATGGGCACGACGTAGATCACGTAGCGGTTGTTGTCGCGTCGGTTGCGCACATGCTCCTGGAACTGTTCGTAACTCTGCCCGGCCTCAGGGAAATGATAGAGCCAGTCGCCGGGCTCGGGTGGACCAAGAGGGATGGCGTCGCCGCTGAAGTTGGCCGCCTCGCTGACGCTGGCTGCCCACCCGATGCTCGGCGGGTCCGGCAACGGGGCGCTCGCGCGGACGCCCGACATGGAGCCCATCGCGTCCGTGTCCGGCAGCGGCTCCGGGGCAAAGACCCAGGACCAACCCAGGTAGCCCGCGACGAAGAGAACACAGCCCACCACCACCCGCGACCCGATCCCGCGGGTCGGTACACGGAGTGCGTCTGGGTCGCGGTCAAACCACGGGTCGAGCAAACGGTTATTGTGACAATCGCGCATGCGTCCTTACTGACGGACGATCGGGGCCAGGCAGTCTGACAACCGATACGCGCAAAAGTTCCGGATGGGTCTGAAAATGCTCTCGTTCCCGCGACAGCGGACGGTGCCCGGTCAGAAACGGGTCAGTCCACTTCGACCGAGAGCATATTCTGGATGATCTCGGAGGTCAGTGGTCGTGACTCTACGGGCTCGTCGTGGCCCACCAGGACCGTGGGCTCGAAATCCTCGGTCAGGAGCTGATCGAGCGCCCAGATCTGTCCATCGCCATCCTCCTGGAGGAACATATCGCTCCCCAGCCCGACGCGCTGGGCCAGCTCGTCCATGTTCTCGGCCGTGCCGCGAATCGGGTGACACATGCGGCACGCCATCCAGGGGGTCTCGCGCCGCACCGTGTGCGGTGGGAACGCGCGGTGACCGTTGCCCGGACTCCCGTTGGGTCCGCGGCGGACCTGTCGGTCGATGGCCGTCTCGCCGGCGCCGTTGATGGCCGTAAAGAACATCCGCTCCGCGGGCATCGAGGGGGCGATCCGCCCCTCGGTGTTGAGCATGAAGATCAGCACGTCGGTCTCGGCCCAGCGCCGACCGCCGACGACCTGTCCGGGCGTCGTTCGGCCGCCCACAAGACTGCGCTGTGTCTTGGTCATGTCGACCTCGACATGGCAGCCGAAGCAGGTGGGCACCCAGGCGCTGTGGCAGGCGTAGCACTCCATCCGGTCCAGGTGGCTGAACCCGCTGTCCGAGCGCCCCATCTCCTGAAAGATGCGGGATCCGTGGTCTGCGTTGGCCAGCGACCGGGAGATCTGCGTGACCTTGTGCCGCTTCCCGCTGAGTTTTCCGGTCAACCAGATCTCGCCGTTCTCGTCCTTGTCGAGGTGCTCCAGTTTGGTCCCGCGACGGGTGATCATCGTGGTCTCGCGGTCCGCGGTACCGTGGCAGTCCTCGCACTCGACCTCGACTGCGTTCTCACTGTCGGCGTAGAGGCGGCCATCCCCGTGGACGTCGCCCGCCGTGTGACAGTCGATGCAGTGCATGCCCGCCTCGAAGTGCACGTCGGGCGGTGTCTCATCAAAGTCGTTGTCCACCTCTTCGTCGACGATGTAGAAGTCGGCGTCGTGGCCGTGCAGCGCTTGACCGAGGCTCTCGAAATTGGGCGGGTTGAATCCCGCGCCGCCGCTCTCTCGGAACCCCATGAAGCTGGGTCCGATTCGCCCGCCTCTGTAGTGACAGTGCATGCACTGTTGGGTCGGAATGGCCTTGGTCAGCTCGTGCTTGACGGGGTGCGGCGGTGAGTCACCTCGGCGTGTGGGATCTGCGGAACGGCTCAGTCCGTCGTCGTCGTAGACCATATGACACGCCGTGCAGCCGCTGGACCTGAAGTCACCGGGAAACTTGTTGTCACCAAAGGACCAGAGGTGGCAACGCATGCAGGCCTTGGTCAGGTAGAGGTCCTGGTACGGACCGATCTCGTCTTCGTCCGCGGTGATGCGTGGTTCCTCCATCGCCTGGAGGGAGCCGATCGTCGCCGGGACGCTGCGATCGTAGTCCTCGTCGCGAACATCCCGAACTGCCTTCACCCCCGACCCTGTGGCCTGGGCTCCGGCGCGGTACCTGGCGACGCCCAGCTCGCCGGAGAACGTCGCCATCTGGTTGCGCATCACAGTGTCGATGGTCGTCTGGTGGCAACCTGAACCCTCCGCGCGCGGGGAACCTGCCCCACAGGCTTTGGGCGCCGCGCGGAGATCACCCGGATTCACGAATTGGAGGTACTCGGGTTTGACCTCGTCGAGTTCGCCGTTGGTCAGGGATCGAATGAAGGGCGACGCGCCGGGCAGCGGCTGAACATGGGCTGTGGACTGCGCAAAGGCGCGGTCGTCGCCCCCGTGGCAATCCGTACACCCGAGGGCGCCACCCTCCACTTCGGGGTGGGCCTCCTCGATGCCGGCGCGCTGTCCGTCCGCCGAGACCGGTCGGTGACAGGCCAGGCAACTGCCGTCGTCCACGATGACGACTTTTTCGACGTCCGCAGGACCGCCGCACGCGGCGAGAAGCAGGAGCGGGAGCGCCGCGCACCTCATCCTTCCACCAGCTTCACGGGCATCGTCGCTTCCACTTCTACGTCGTCGACCTTGAAGCTGACCGTCAACGTCAGCGTCGTGCCGAAGAGCGCCTCGAGCTCCTCGCCACCGACACGAACGGGAACCGGAATGTCGAAGGCCTCCAGGAATCCCTCAGGGCTCCGGGTCAGCTTGAGGCCGTAGCGGATGGAGCCCACGTCGCCGAGGGACGCGGCGATGAGACCGTCGGACGGTAGACCGGTCACCCGGATCGACAGGTGCACCCAAGTGCCGCCTTGCGAACCGTGGATGACGGGTACGTCGTCGCCCGAATGCAGCTCACGAAACAGCTGCTCTTCGTAGATGCCGAGGGTGATCCCGGGGTCGCCAGCGACAGCCTGGTTGTAGTCGTCCTGATCAAACACGACCGCTGGATCCTGGTAGACGATCCGCTCTACAGGTGCGTCGGAGCAACCGCCGACGAGGAGCAGGAGTACGGGTAGGAATCTCTTCACGTGTTTGGCCTGGTTAGCGGCGAGTGGCCACCCCCTTTGTGAAGAGCGTTATTCACAGGGCAACGGCGAGTCAACCGGCGCGACGCCGGGTTTCCACTGAGGCGCCATGGCCCCCGACTGTCACGCGTCCCCTCCGCGGGCGCAAACTTTTCCTGCAACGCGCCACGCCCGCGCCCGTGAACCAGGAAAAGCCGCCACTCGGGCCGCCTCCCCGGAGTCTCCATGAAGACCATCGCCAGCTTGCTCCCGCTTTTCTGTCTCGCGTGCGCGCCTGACGACAGCCCCCCACAGCGCCATCCGGGGCCGTGTGCCGTCTACCTGGAGACCGATGTCGGGCGCGATCTGGCTGAGGAGACGGAGTACGAAGGCAACCGCCCGGTCACCCGTCGGGCCTACGCCCAGGGACGGCTGCGGCGCACCTGGCGCTGGAGCTACACAGACCACGTCGAGAGCCTGGAGAGTGTAGAGCGGGACGAACCTGCCGGGCCACTCCGGTGGACGCGGGTTCGCAGCCGCAACCGGGACGGACATTGGGTGGAGGAATCGTTGGACCTCGGCAGCAACGGGACCGTCGACGAGACCCGGCTGCGAGACTACCACGACGGTGTGCTCCAGCTGGAGTGCCATTTCCGGGGCGCTCGTTCCATCTCTTGCACAACGCACACGCGCCCTGGCGCGCGCGAGACACATGAAGCGGTCGTCTGGAGCGACGGAGGCGCGGATGCGGTGGTCCGCCACTGGGACACTCGGGGCCGGTTACTGGAGGAGGCCGTGGACTTCGGGGCTGATGGGGCGGTGGATCGACGGTCTCGGACCCGCTGGGACGCTACGGGAAGAAGCGAGTGGGAGACCGACTACGACGGAGACGGGCACCCGGAACTGCGCGGCGTTCGGCACGACGATGGCTGCGGATTTGTGGAGCTGGAGGACCTGGACGGCGACGACCTTCCCGACCGCGAGCGCCACTTCGACTGCGACCGGTACCTCGTGAAAGAGGCGTACCCTCAGGAGCGGCGTACCTTTCGGTATTCGTACTCCTGCTTCTGAATTTGCAGTTGTTCCGTGTGACGAACTACTATCGCTGCCCCCATGGAGAACGACACCGAGATCCAGGTACTGCTTGTTGAGGACGACCCGCTCTTCGCGAAGGTCGTCCGGCGAGCGCTGCAACGGGCACCGGGAGGCCCGTTTCACGTCGAGGTCACCACCAGCGTTGCAGACGCCGTCGCGGTCCTGTCACGGGGGACGACCGATGTCGCCGTGGTGGACCTGGGACTACCCGACGTCCGCGAACCTCTCGAGGCCGTCGACCGACTCGTCGGGTTCTCGGGCGGGGTACCGGTGGTCGTATTGACCGGGCGCGACAACGAGTCGTTGGCGCTCGAGGCGGTGCAGTGCGGGGCCCAGGATTTCATCTACAAACTGGACCTTTCGTCGGAGACGCTGGGCCGCGCCGTCCGCTACGCGGTCGAACGGACCCGGTTGTTCGAGCAGCAACGACTGCTCGTCACCAAGAATCCGGACGCGATTCTCATCATGGACAGCTCGGGGCATGCCCGGTTCGTCAATCCCGCCGCCGAACGCATGTTCGGTGCACAGATGGAGGCCGGGCTGCGTGCGGTGGCGCAGGTCCTCTCCCGACGCAGTGGCGAATTCGATCTGGCGACTGACCGGGGCCAGATCTCACTGGAAGCCGTGGTCACGGAGATGTTCTGGACTGGACAGCCTGCGTTTCTGGTGACCGTGAGGGACACCACGGCGCGCAACCGCACAGCTGAACTGCGCGCGATGATCGGCCACGCGGACAAACTGGCCAGTCTCGGCCAACTTGCCGCCGATACGGTGCGAGCCATCGACCGCCCGGCCATGATGGCCACCGAACACCTTTCGCGCGCGCGCATGCTAGCGGCAGACCCTACCGTGGACCCGGATGCCATCGCGATCGAGCTCGATTTGGTCGCCAGGGCTCTCGGCGCGATCTCGGGACACATCGGCCAATTGCGCAACTACGGGCAGATGGATCGAAAGGTCACCGAGGTGGATGCCGTGCGTGTCGCGCAGCTCGCCCTTGAAATCATCGATCGTTCGGTCGCTGGTGTGGTGCAGTCGCGCCTCGACGCTGTGCCGAGAGTGCAAGCCGACGGGGGCTTGTTGTGCCACGCTCTCATCAACGTCCTGAGCAACGCCGGCGACGCCGTGCGCCAGGTCTCCGCGCCGCAGATCCTCTTGTCGACCTGGTCCGACGACGTCAACGTCGGCATCCGCGTCCGAGACAACGGCCCGGGTATCCCGGAGTCTACGCGGGACGATGTCTTCCAGCCATTCTTCACCACCAAGCCGCAAGGCGCCGGCGCCGGGCTGGGCTTGAGCGTCGCCGCGGACATCATGCGGGCGCATCGCGGCGAGATTCGGTTGGAGTGCAGCGACGGCGCCACCACCTTTGACCTGGTCCTGCCGCGCAAGAGGTGGGCGTGACAGATCCGGAATACCTCGGACCGCGGCCGACCCGTCCGGTGCGCGTGGATGTGAAGGTGCGCGAGACGCTCACCGAGTTCTTCGCCGTCTACGACAAGAACCGAAGCGCGGTGACGACCGCGACGCACACCGCGTTGGGTCGGCTCCCACCGGGCACCGTCGCCCGCCTGCATCTGCAGGTTCGGGAGCTCGAGCGCGACGCCGTGTACAACGGCGAGTGGGACCCCTATCTGGACATGCTTCGCCAGATCGGCGCGGCCTATGCCACGGCTGGCGAGAGTTTTCGGCTGGCCCAGGAGAACGAGTTCTCCTGGGCCAGCCACACCATTGTGTTCCTCGTGGATGCATACCGGGCGAACCCACAGCGGCTCACGGCGGCGCTCAAGGGGCAGCAATCCTTCATCCAGATGACGCTTCCGTTCGTCGCCGCTGGGTACTACGACCAGCTCACGCACACGGTCAGCCGGTTGGCGTCCGTCGTGGAATCCACCGACGATCCGGTATTCTCTCTGGACAAGATGGGCCGCGTTCAGACGTGGAATCCCGGCGCGTCCCGCGTCTACGGCTACAGCGCCGAGGAGATGGTCGGGGTCTCGGCGTCGGCGCTGTCCCCCCCTGACCGCTCGGACGACGCAAGCACCCTGTTTGACCGTGTCAGCGCCGCCGAGGCTGTGGTGCGCCAGGACACGGTCCACGTCGCCAGCGATGGGCGCCGAGTGATGGTGGCGCTGACGGCGAGCCCCATCCGCCGTGACGGCGGGCTCATTGGAGTCGCCGTCGTCGCGCGGGATGTGACCGCCCAGCGCAAAGCCCAGTCTGAGCTCGCCCAGCTCAACCTGGACCTGGATCAATTCGTCGACATCGTCTCGCACGATCTACGGGCGCCGTTGTCCGCGATCGCGAATCTGGCCGCGTGGATCGAAGAGGACATGCCCGACGACGTCGCGGACGTCGAGGTCGCTGAGAACATCGCGCTCCTCAGAGCGCGCGTGGACCGCATGAACACCCTCATCGCCGACCTGCTCAACTACTCCCGCCTCAGCAGAGCGCACGCAGCGCTGGTGCAGGTCGACACACACCAACTGGCGTTGGACGTGGTGGACCTGCTGGCCATCGCGCCTGCGTTCAGCGTCGCAATCCGCGGGCAGTTGCCGTCTGTCACAGCGCCGCGAGCGCCACTGGAGCACGTGTTCCTGAACCTCGTCACCAATGCGCTTCAGCACCACGACCGCGAAGACGGACACATCGAGATCAGCGCTGACCGCACCGAGTCCCACTGGTTGTTTACTGTCGCCGACGACGGCCCTGGCATCGACCCAAAGCACCACATCGAGGCATTCGAGATGCTGCGCACGCTGCGCTCCGGGCGCACCGAGCGCGGTACAGGGATGGGACTGGCCATCGTGCAGCGCATTGTCGGCGCCCACGGTGGCAAGGTATGGGTCGAGTCTCGGCCCGGCGAGGGCGCGGCGTTTCGGTTCACCTGGCCGCTTATTCCACCTGACCAATGATGGCGGTGATGACGGCTACGCCGGGCACGGCGCCGCCCTCCGTGGGGGCAAATCCGCGCCCCGGCGCGGTGGCCGTAAAGTTGCCCAGCGCGACCCGCCCAACCGGACCAATGACGAGCACGGCGCCAGTCGCGCCCGTGTCGTCGCGGAAACTCTGGTAGTCGTCCGCCAGGTAGCGGATGTCGAAGTCGTCGCCCACTCCGCTGACGGTGGCGCCGCTCACAGGCGCCAGCCCGTCGCCTCCAATCTCCAGGACGCGCGTCAGCATGAACCCACGCGTCGTGCCGAGCCCGTCCGCTTCTGCCAGTTGCCCCCAGAGAGGCACCAGCGCTGCCGGCACTACGTACGACGGCACGCCGCGGTACGACCGGCCAGACTCCACCTGAGGCGGCCGAAGGACGGGGGGTTCGATCACAGGCGCCAACGTCCGGAACCACGCGGTGGACTCCGCATCGGGCAGCGCACCGGTGATGAGGATCATGCTCTCCAGTGACTCGCCATCGACCATGATTGGCACGGGCTCAAGCACATAACTGCTCCCCACGCCCGTGGTCGCAAAGCCAAAGGGCCGCTTGTCCGGCTGGGCACCCCGCAGCGTCTGATCGTCCACGAGCACGCCCAGCACCTCTTCGGTCTGCACCGGGGTTCCGCGGGTCCAATCGAGGACCACGCCGCTGATGCACACCGTTCCCTCGGCGGCGGTGTCGTCGCACATCGGGATCTCCGGCACATCCGGCGGGATGTCCATGCCCATGTCGGCGTCTGAAACATCGGCGTCGGACGGAGCGTCAGGAGCGTCACCAGGGGTGTCCCTTCCCATGTCGACCGGGCCGCCGTTGTTGCCCCCGGTGTCCGGCGGGTCCACAGGTTCCTTGTCTACGCACTTGCCGAGGTCGTCATCAAAGCTTGAGCCGTTCGAGCACACCGTGTTGCGCGGCTGACACCGTCCATCCCGAAAGACTACGTGATCTCCGGTGCAGTTGATCGGCGCGTTGGGGACACACTCGTCTCCCTCCTGGTGCGTGCCAGCGCCACACTCGATCGTGTCACACCCGGCCGCGAAGACGCCGAACCCAACCACCAGAACCAACATCGCGCGCGTCTTCATCAATCCACCTCGCCTTCACCGAGTATGACGGCCACGCGGCTGTCCACAAGCGGCACCGTCGCCCCCAGCACGGGCACCTCGCCCTCCAGATCCGCCACGAGCACGGAGCGTCTTCCGTCGACCAGGGTGCCGCGACCGATGACCACCTCGCTGGGCGACAGGTCGGTCTCGCCGTTCTTCTCGATGGTCAGGAACACGTTCTCGGCGTCAGCCAGGTTCACGTCGGTCGTGAACCTGATTCCACTCTGCGGCAATCCCCCGGCAGGTTGCCGGTTCGCGACGCCAATCTTCTGGGTACCTGGGTGCTCCCAGGCGACAAGTTCGGCGTCGACTCTGAACTTCCCGATGCTGACAACGCCCTGGTTGACGGTCGCGAACAGTTCGTAATGCTCCGTGGAGCGATTGGTGATGTCCGGGCCGGCCTGGGTGCCGACCTCCAACACCACGTCCGAGCCGCGGAACGTGTCCGGCAGACAGGCCGGGCAGGAGAAAACGATCGCCACGAGCAGGGCCAGGGGTCTGTTCAAAACCGCACCTCCGCCTGGCCGAAGACACTCCATCGCGGCTTGGGATACGGGCGCGTCAGGGAGCCGTCGTCAAAGAAGAGGTCGGGGTCGTGCCAGGTCTCGTTGAGCACGTTGTAGCCAAACACGGAGAACGTCGCCACGTCCCAGACATCGAGCACGCGGGTCCCGACGCGCAGAAGGTAGACCGGGTCCAGCTCCTCAATGAACACGTCCGTCGGACGCACCGGGGTGAGCCCGATGAGCTTGTCGCGCGAGGGATCGACAAAGCGATTGCGGTCCTCGCGCGGGCCGATCCAGGTGAGAAGCGCGGAGAACTCCCACGTCTTCGGCAGCACGTAGACGCGCCCGCCGACATTCACGACGTGGTTCGCGATCTGACGGAGCTTGCCCAGTTCGCTGTCGTCGACGTCGACGAAGTAGTACGTACCCCAGATTTCGTGTCCCCCGCGCAGCTCGAGGCGCGCCAGGGCTTCCACGCTGTGGATGAGGCGGGTGCCGGAGTTTCGGAAGTTTCCGCGCTCGTTGACGATGATGTCCTCGAGCAGACTCACGGAGTAGTCAGCACGCAAGTAGAGACGGTTGACGTAGTCACCTCCCTTGAGGAGCACCGTGTTGATCTCCAGCTCGGCCGCGCGGCTGGTCTCCACGTCGAGGTTGTCATTGGGCGTGAAGGTGATTTGGTTGACCGCGTCCCCGTTGATGTCAGTGGACTGGAATTCAGGCGGGCGGAAGCCCTCGGCGTAGTTGAGTTTCAGGTACGTGTCGCCCGCCACATTCCAGACCATGGCCCCCGAGAGGAGCGTGGTCGGGTCGTACGCGTCCGACAACTGGAGCCGCGCCCCCGCCGACAACGCGACCGCGCTGCTGAGCTCGAACTCATCCACGAGGTACAGCGCTCCGATGGTGCGTTTGACCGGCGTGAAGAGATCCTCGGTGAAGAACTGGACGCCGTTCTCGGTGAAAACGCGCGCCCGCTGCTCGGGCGTCAAAGACTCGATCGCGACATCGGAGATCGGCCCGGTCGTCTGCGCACCGCTCGCGAGGTTGTCCTGGAAGACCTCGGCTCCGAACACGAGCTTCTGGCTGTCAGTGACCTTCAGATCCATGTCCAGGTTGAGGCCGTAGCGCAACAGGCCATCGGGCGATTTGAGCCGCGTGAAGACGCCGGCTTCCGTGCGCGGCGATACGTTGGATGGCGGGAAGACTGCCAGCGGGTCCTCGTTGATCTCGAGGCGTACGAAATACCCCTTGGCGGACACGCCGAAATTGTCGCCGAACAGCCGCGTCTTGTAGGCGAGGGCGAGCACAGTGATGGGGTCCGACGCGATGCCCTCCGTGTCGAAGGCCACCCCGGATTTGTCCGTCCTCAGGTCCTCCGTCAGCAGAGCGCCCGACCCCGCCACCTGGCGGGCGTCGCGCTCCCAGGGGATCATCCATTCGAGCGTCAGATCCCCGTATCCGAGCTGCCCGATGAAGTTGAAATAGTACTCGCGCGTTGGATCACTGGTGGTGCCGGTCTCCGCGATGTAGAGCTGCGTCCCGTCGTCGGCGGGTGCCGGAAGAATCCCCACCACTTTCTGGCTGTCGACGGTGAGCTCCGGTCCCAATGATGTGAAGAGGTTCAGGTTGCTGAACAGGCGCAGCTTGCCGCCGTCCAGAAACTTCCCGCCGTAGGAGACGCTCGTCTTCCCGGCCAGCTGCTCGCCCGGCCCTCCTCCGGCCCCCACAATCACCTCAGCACCATCGAGATCGTCCGCGTCCTTGGTGATGATGTTGACCACGCCCAGGAGCGCGTTGCTGCCCCAGAGGACGCCGCCCGGACCGGAGACGATCTCCACGCGCTTGATGGCCTCCATCGGGATCTTGCGATCCAACGTGGTCTGGTTCCGGGACGGGTCCACGATGTTCACGCCGTTGAGGAGAATGAGCACCGTGCGGGGATTCCCGCGCGCGATGGCCTCCTGCGTCCAGCCGTTGAACTCCCAGCGGTCTCCCTCAAAACCGGGGATGGTCTGGAGCAGATCGTTGATGGTGCGGTAGCCGCGCACGCGAATCTCGTCCGCAGTGATGACGGTGACGATCGCCGGTACTTCCTGAATGGTCGCGCGCGATTTTACGGCCGACAGCACAACGTAGCGCTCGTCGAGGCCAAACTCAGCGACCAGCACCGAGTCGTCGTCACCGTCCTCCGGCGATTCCTGGGCCGGCGCGTCACCGAGCCCCTCGGGCAGCTCCTCGATGAGCGGCGCCTCCTCCCAGTCTTGCGCGTGGGCGGAACCGGCCATCAAGGCCAGCGCGGTGGCCAGAATCCATGCTGTGGAGCGGCTGGACATCGATTGTCGTTGTACCAGCGCCGGTCTCAAAAGCCTACCTTGATCACCAGCGCGACCCCGAGCCCGACCATGGCAACCACCAACAGAACGAGCAGCCCCAATGCCCACGCCGGGGGGGCGGTGCGCACCGGTGGCTCCACCGGAGGCGTGGGAGGCGGCTCCGGCTCGACCACCTCGGGCTGTTCCAGGATGGGCGCCCCGGCGCGTGTCGCCGCGGGATTGGTCTCCAGAAGATCCTCGTCCTCTCGCGAGGTGATGACCAGGGTCCGATCGCCGCTGCGTAGGTCGGGAACCTCCATGGAGTCGAGATCAATCACGATCTCCAGCGAATCCAGAGACGGCCCGTCCAAGGGCGCGTCGTGCAGCTCCTTGGGGATGTCGAACCCGCCCTCTTCCAACAGGATTTCCCTGGCTCGGTCTACCCGCCCCTGGAGGCGCGCCACGTCGGCTGCGAAGCGCTCCTGCATGAACGCGCTCATACGCGGCTGGTCCCAGGGGTCGCCGACCTCGGCCTGCAGCTTCTGCACAGCCGCGAGCATCTCAGGCGCGGTGGCAAACCGGTCCGCCGGGTCCTTCTGCAATGCGCGGGTGAGGAACGCGGCCGCCGACTCCGGAAGCGCGGGGTTGATGATCTGTGGGTCTTCCGGCTCGGCGGACCGGATCCGTTCCATCTGCTCAAACTCGCCGTCCCCACCAAACGGCTCGCTGCCGGTCAGCAATTGGTAGAGCACGACCCCGAGGCTGAACAAATCACTGCGCCCGTCCACCGGGAGCCCGCGCACCTGTTCCGGCGACATGTAGGAAAGCTTGCCGCGGATCGCCCCAATCTGACTGCGGAAATCCAGCGTAGCCTGCGCGATGCCAAAATCGATCAGGCAGACGCGCCCGTCGAAGGCCACCATGATGTTGGCCGGCGACACATCTCGGTTCACCAGGTGCAGCGGGTCACCCTGCGCGTCGCAGAGGGTGTGCGCGTAGGCCAGTGCGCCGAGCACCTCGGCGCCGACGTGCAGCGCCTGCGCAATGGGCGGCGGCGTGCCGAGGCGCTGAAAGCTGCGGTACACGGCGCCCAGATCGCGCCCGTGCACATAGTCCATCGCCAGGTAGTGGATCGCCTGCTCGCCGGTCTCGTCGAGGCCAACGTCCCAGGTGCGCACAATGTTCGGGTGGTTGAACATCATGCCCAGATTGCCCTCGCTGCGGAACATCGCGATGAACTTGCTGCGCTGGGCCAGCTTGGGCAGCAGGGTCTTGACCGCGACCCAATGCATGGGCGCGTAGAGGGGCTGGCCGAGGAAGACGTCGGCCATCCCTCCCTTGTTGAGCTTGGTGAGGATCAGGTAATTGCCGAGTCGACCAGGAATCCGCAGGGGCGTGTTCAACGGGTCTCAGCCTGTGGACGAGGTTGGGCGGTTACTACGAGGCCCTGCATCTTGCGCACAAAGTGGTGGTGGTCGGCAAGAAAGTAGCGCACCAGCGTGCGCACGCGGTCCACGTTCGCGATGGCGTCGAGCCGCCGCTGCGGGGACAGGGCGACCGCCTGGTCCCCCAATGAGAGCGCCGTGACAGCATCGATGGACGCGGCGATGTTCCCCGACACGATCATCCCCACTCGATCGGTGGAAACCTCCAGCGCGTCGAGCAACGCCGACCCTTGAGCCCGCGCAGCCACCTGGGTCGGAATCTTGCTTTGGCGCACAGGGCGCAGCGCGTTGCGGAGCCCCTGGACACGCTGCGCGAGCCCGGCCTGTTCGAGCGCCATGACGATGTGAGCGCAGTGGGACAGGACACGCAATTCGTCGAGGGTCTGGCCTGCGTGCACCCTGTGAATCAGCTCCACCACATGCCCGAGATCCGGCAGCGACAGGGCGCGCGCCACCGCGAGTCCACAGCGCAGGTGTTCGGCGGCCTTGGCTACCAGGAACCGCGCGACCGCGGCGCCATGCCCCTCGCCGGCGACCGACTCAGAGTCCAACAGCACCCTGGCCACCGGCACCCGCGGCCCTTTGGGGACGACGCAGCGGACGACGAAGTGAAGGCCGGGCAACGCCGGCCCCTGGTCACCAGCCCGAAGCCGCCCGGACCACTCCCCCTCCCCCAGCACGTGCACGACCTGCGCGGCGAGGGCACCGATCAGCGGCTCGTTCTCCGGCCCCTTCTCGACCTGGGAGTCGGTGGGAAACACCGTGGCCAACAGGTCCGCAAGATGCGCAATCCCCACTGCCTCGACCTGCGTGAGCAGCTCATGGTGCACGAAATTGCCCAGCCACGTGGCCTCGAGCACCTTGCTGGGCGCATGCCCAACAGCTGGGTGCCGCTCCTCGCAGGCCCGGAGAAAGGCGAGCTCGGCGGGCTCGGCCAGGCCGACGGCTTCCAGCAGTCGATCCGAGGCGTAGACACGACCATGGTCCCCACGCTCCAGGTAGAGGCTCGCGAGCCGGCGAATGACCGTGACGTCGGTCGGGTCCGCATCGAGCAGTCGAGCCAGGTGCGGCACCGCCCGGTTGGACCCACCTTCGAGCTGCCCGTACACCTCGGCCAACCCGAGCCTGGCCTCCCGCAACACCTGCGCGCCGGGTGACGAGGCGATCACCTCCTGGAACTCCGTCTCCGCCGCCCCCAGGTCACCGCGGTCCGCGCAGAGGGTGGCCAGCGTCAGCCGCAACCGCGTCGCCACCGACGGGACAATCCCAGGGCTGCTGACGATGCCGCGCAACAGCCCCTCCAGCTCCTGCCAGCGGCCTTCGGCGCGGAGTACTTCTGTGGACGCCAACGACGCGCGCAGGTCCTTCGGGTCCAGCCTGCGCGCCCGTTCCCAGACCGACAGCGCCTCGTCGTGCCGCCCGAGGCCCGCGCTCAGAATCCGCCCCAGGTAGAACAGCCGCTCGGCCGACTCTCCGGCGGCCAGAACGGTGCGCGCGTGCGCTTCTGCCGCGGCAAACTCACCCATGAGCCAGAGCGCCTGTGCGAGCTCAAACCGCACGTCGGGCAGATCCAGCAGACCAAGGCTGGCCTCATACGACGCGACCGCGCCGTCGAGATCGCCGGTCCATCTGGCCTGCAGATGGGCCAGTCGCGCCAGGACGTCCGCGCGAACGTGGGTCTCCTGGGCTTCCGCGAGCCGACGGCCCAGCTCGTCCAGCTGCGTCACCGCGTCGTCGAACCGCCGAAGCCGCTGGAGCAGGGCAAGGCGCGGCAGGTTGGCGTCCAGGGACACCGGCGCGATGCTGACGGCGGCGTCGTAGTGAACCAGCGCGTCCTCGACCTCGCCGCTGCGCTCCGCGAGCCGGCCACGGTGAATATGAAGGCGGACCAGGCCCGGCCCCGGACCGAGCGCCTCGAGCCGTAGCGTCACGTCGGCTAGCACCCCGACAACGCCGCCGTCCACGCCAACGGCGTCGTTCTCCACGGCGGTCAGGAGGCCTTCCACCGCCTCCATATTCGTCGGCGCGAGCTCCACGGCCTTGCGCAGAGACTCGATGGCGACTCGATGTTCCCCGAGCCGCGTGGAGACCCGCGCGCGCAGGACGTGCAATTCGGCCAGGTCGCGAGGCGGCCCGGTCGCCTCCTCCACCAGCTCCCGAACCAGCGCAGCGGCCTCCAGCCAGCGTTCTCCCTCGATCTCGAGATCGAGCAAGCGGCGCCGCGCCCCGAGGTAGTCCTCGGCGAGCTTGATCGCCTCCCTGACGTGCCGCTCGGCCAGCGCGTTGTCCCCGAGGCGGTCCCGGTACACATCGGCGATCATCGTGTGAACACTGGCCCGTTCACGATCGTCAGTCCAAAGCTCGGCCTCGCGCTTGAGAGTGTCGATGACCCGGAGCCAGTCCCCGCGCCGCCGGTGGATCTCGCGCAGGCCGTGGAGCGCCGGCACGCAGCTCGGGTC
>CALBXO010000200.1 GCA_937890335.1 uncultured Pseudomonadota bacterium
TTGGACGCGGCAATCAGCAGAACTGCTACACGGACCCGTGAACGGTTACGTTTTCTTGGGCGCGCGTTTGTTGTAGAAGCTCTTCTCGCCGATGCCCGACAGCCAGCGCACCATAACGACGGGGCGGTCGCGCAGGTGCGGGACGAGTGCGGGGGCCACATCCACGTAGTATTGAAGTACGTCGCGCTTGGTCAGGCCAAGGTCCGGGAACATCACGCGTTGCAGGTTGCCGACCTCCACTTCGTACCCGCCAATGTCGAGGACACCGTGTTCCTCGGGCAGTACAATTGGGGTCGTGGGCTCAGCCAGCGGAACCTCGGGGGTGGTGACCGAGGTCTTGTTTTCTACGGCGCGGGGCGGTCGCTTCTTGGTTGCCACAGTTGCCTCCCGCAGATCAGGCTTCGACCTGCGCCGCAGCCGATGCCGTGAACTGCCGCGCGAGCTCGTCGCAACCATCCTGCACCACCTTGTTGAATCCGGCGATGAAGACGGGGGCGCTCCAGGACAGCGGGTGCCAGGGATTGAACTCGAACTCGATGTCCCAGCGCAGCGTGCAAGCGTCGTCTGAGACCTTGTGCACGCTGACGGTGCCGAGGTGTTCTGTGACGTGCGGCATGCCGCTGCGCAGCGCGTAACTGAAGAACATCTCCTCGTCGTCGTAGCCGACGATCTCCTCGGTGACGGCGGGCCACGCCATGAACTTCACGGCCCGCATGGCACCGACCCCGAGCCGGAGCCGGTCACCTGGCCGCGTGAGCGTGACGGACTGAAGGCCGCGGGTAACCCACTCGGGGGTGCCCTCGTGGTCTCGGACACGCACCCACACCGCCTGCGCAGAGGCTGGCACCTGGGACTCTGCGTGAATCTCGAATTTCCAGCCCATCTGCGTCTCCTGTGCCAAACCCGGTGCCAAGCAATAACCCACGGGCCCGTCCGCGGCGAGCGTGGGAGGCCGATTGTCGGCCCGGTCGGGGTTCCGTCTATTGCGAGTCCTCGACCACGACTCCGATGCCCTCTTCCGCGCTCACCCACCGCGAGGGGTCTCCGTCCAGGTGGTTATCGCGCACATGGATTCGGTCCGTGCCATGGACGGCGTCCGTCGCGAGGATGTGACCGGCGCGCGCCTCGACGAGGGCGTTGCGCTCCAGGAGGATGTCGGCGCTGCCCGCGGACACCACCAGCGAGTACCCGGAATCGGAGATCGTGTTGTGGTGGAAGGACACGTGGCGAGAATAGTCGGTCATTTGGACGTTGATGATGCCGCCGGTCTGCAACCGGTTGCCGATGAACGTGTGCCGGGGGCCGTCGTTGCAATGCACCTCGCGCCCGCCGCCGCCGACGATGACGGAGCCGTTGCTGCGTGAAATCGCGTTGCCCAGGGCCAGCGTGTCGTAGCTCGCCTCGCCGTGCACATCGATGGCCGCCAGGGTGCAGATGGAGAACTCGCAGCCGACGATCTGCGTCTCTGTGGACCCAAAGTCTGCCACGACCGCGTGCCGCGCCTGGCGGACCGTGTGGCCGAAGACGAGCGTCCTGCTCGCGCCGATGGCGTGCACGCCGTACCCAGCGCCGCCGCCGCCGTAGTCGGCAGGCAGCGTGGTCAGGCCGCCCACGACGCGGGCTTCCAGGCTGTCTGTGGTGTCCACGCCAAATCGACCGAAGTACCGCGCCTGGACGTCGCGGACCTCCGCCCGGTAGGCCCACCGGATACGGACCGCGCTGATCCCCAGCAGGTGGGGGTTGTCGCATTCGGCAGCCCGCTGCGTGTGCTCCGGAATCGCCGCCGCCTGGGGGCATGCTCCCTCGATGGCCAGGCTGCGCACGGAGACGCCCTCGAGCAGCGCCGCGGCGGCGACCGTGGGGTTGGCTGCGAGCGGGAGCGGGTAGGGGAGCGCGCGTTGGAGAGCGAGGGAGTCTGGGGTGGTGGCCAGGACCTGCGACAGGAACCTGTGGTGCCGGAACTGCCTCTCCACATCGCGCCCGCCGAGGCAGAGCATGGGGACTTCGCCGTGGTCCTCCGCCGTGACGTAGGCGAAGCGGGCGTCACTCAGGACGGTGGTGTCCACGGCCAGGAGGTGGTCCCCCTCCGGTGTCTCGTTGTCCAAAGGGGTCGCGCCGGTCGGGCGCGGCCCCTCGATCTCCACCGCAGCGCCCCAGTTTCGCGCCGAGGCGGGATCGAAGAACAAGACCGTGTCGGGACCGGCCCCCACGAGAGCCACATCGTTGCGGCGCAGGAAAACCGGGGTGCGGAGGCGAAATCGCCCGGCGTCGAGGCGCACGGTGACGGGGCCCTCAGCCTGCGCGATGGCGGCGGAGATCGCCGCGCCATCGTCGCATTCGTCGCCGCAGGGGGCGAGCTGGATCGTGGTGTCGGGGGTGTCGTCCGTGGCGGGCGGCGTGATGGGGTCGGCGAGCGCCAGATCGGGCGGGACGAGCGAGACGCCACACACATCGAGCTCGCCTGCGGCCGTCAGCGAGAATGCCATGTCGGGGCCCACCGCGAAGGTCGCGCGGGGCGGGTCGTACTCGACGCCGTATCCCGCGGCGGGCGTGGGGCGAGCCTGCACGAGTGACACCGTGCGATCCTGGCCCCACACGTGGTGGAGGTGCACCTGCGTGTCCTGGACCACGGCCGCGCGCGCCTCCCCGCGCCAGGACGAAGCGCGGAGGTCAACACCGGCTGTGGCGGTCGGCGTCTGGTCAGTCAGAGTCCAATGCAGCGTGCCACCGGGATGCAGATGCACGCATTCCTGCCGCCGTGTTCCCCCCGTGACCTCGGCCTCATCGAGCGCCAGCGTCACAGGTTGAGGCAGGGCGGGGGGGCCGGGGTCCGCATCGGGCACATCTGCGTCCCCGTCCGCAGCGTCGGTGTCTGCCGCGGCGTCGGGACGATCCGGTGTGTCAGGTCCGTCGTCGCCGGTGTCCGCGATGTCGGGAACGTCGGCAGCGTCGGCGGGGTCCGGGCCCACGTCGCCCTGGGCGTCACCGGCGTCGTGGGCGGTCTCCGCGGGGGCGGCCCCGGAATCCGAGCATGCGCCCGCGAGGCAGAGCAGGACAAGCGGGCCCAGTCGCCACCAAGCGTTGCGTCCGTGCGGGCAATCGCCCCGGAGTGCTGGCTGCGTGGCGCTCACTCGCCGTGAAGCCACTGGCCAATCCCAACCCAGCCCGCGGCACCCTTTGGAAGAATCCGTTTCTTCCAGTCGAGAATCGCGCCACCGACAATGACGTGGGAGCCGGAAGGAGACACGGCGAGCGCCGCGGCGTCGGGGAAGGGCGCCGCGTGGGTCTCCGCGCCGGGCTTGAACCCATACAGCCAGGCGGAGGTCTTGGTGTCGTAGAACGCAAAGCTCAGGTAGCAGCCGTCGCCGCAGGTCTGACCGACCAGGACGCGACAGTACGTGGTGCCGGCGATGGGGGCGGCCAGGCCGCATTCACCGTCCTCGCAGGCGTCCGCGGGGAGGCCCTTGATCTTGCTGGGACAGGCGGAGACCGGTACCGGTCGTGCGCGGTCCTTTGCGCGGGTGGCGAGGCGCTTGAACAGCTTGCGATCGCGGACCTGGATTCGCTTCTCGATCTTCTTCAGATCGGCGTCTTCCACCGTGTAGGAGAAGTTGTCGAGCCCGAGCGTCGCGCTGGCGTCCTCCACCCGCAGAAACACGTGGAAGGCGCCGTTGTGGGAGGCGTTGCCCACGCGGCTATTGCCATGGGCGACAACGACGGGGGCGGGGGCGCCCTCCCCATGGCCGGCGTCGCTCGGCCAGCCTGTCAGCACAACCCTGGTTTTGGCCGACGTGCCGGCCAGATCGAGCACGTGCAACTCTTTGCCAAACTGCATCCACACCACATCGGCAAACCCATCCGCCACACACCAATTGGCCACCTGCGCGCTGATGGGCAGCTTCCACTCCGGGGCAAACGCCCACACACCGTTGGCGTCGCAGACGATGGCCGCGTCCTTGCCTTTGGCGCCGGCATGGATCTGCTCGAGCCACGTCGCCGGACGCGCCTTGGGCTCAGACTCCGCGGAGGCGGAAGTACACAGCAGCATCGCGACAGCGAGGAACACACAGGGCAAGGAGCGCGTCATGGGTATACCTGGAGGTGGGTAGCCGGAGGATCGTACTGCCGGCGGGTTTCGATGTCGACGCGACGCAGCGCGCCGGAGCCTGGCCCGGACCGCTGCGCAGGCGCCGGCAAGAAACGACAACGGCCCCCAGCGTCGCTGGAGGCCGTCGGGTAACCGGTCGGTCACCCATGTCGAGATCGGATGTCCGGGCCGAAACCGGACGGGTGGATCACTCGGCCTTCCAGTCGCCCCAGAAGGTCTGGTTCTTCTCCGCCATGTCGATGAGGTACGGGGACGGGGCGAACCGCTCCCCGTGGTTGGCAGCCAGGTCGCGCAGCTCGCCGACCAGGTTGCGCAGGCCCTGCTTGTCCATCCAGGACAGGGGACCGCCGCTACCGGGCGCGAAGCCAAGGCCCAGAATGGCCCCTACCTCCGCGTCCTTGAGGTCACGGATGACGCCGTCCTGCAGCAGGCGACCCATCTCGGCGGCCTGCGCACACATGAGACGACGCTGCAGGTGCTCCAAGCCCGTGAGCTCGGGGGTGTCGGGCGTGATGTCCTTCAGGCCCTTCCAGACCGTCCGGCTGTCCCAGTCGTAGAACCCCTGACCGTGTGCTTTGCCGTAGCGGCCCAGCTCCACCATCTTGGCGACCAGGTCGATGCCCGACAGGTCGGGGACCTCGCCGGTGACTTCCTTGCGGGTCTCGAACGCGTGGCGACCGAGCGTCAGCGTCACCTCATCAAAGACCTTCAGCGGCGGCATCACCATGCCGGCGGTCTGCGCAGCCCACTCGACGAGCACACCATCGTGCCCCTCAGCGACGAGCTGCACGCCTTCCAGGATGTAGGCCCCGAACAGTCGCGTGGTGTAGAAGCCGTAGCCGTCGTTGACCACGATGTTGGTCCGGCCGATGGCCTTTCCGAACGCGAGGCAGCGGTTGAGGGTCTCCTCGTTGGTGGCCTCCGGCGTGATGACCTCCAACAGGGGCATCTTCTCCACAGGCGAGAAGAAGTGCAGACCGATGAATCGGTCCTTGTGCTTGGAGGACTCGGCCAGCCGCGTGATGGGGATCGCGCTGGTGTTGCTGGCCCAGATGCCGCCCGGCGCCAGGAGCGGCTCGAGCTCCGCGTTGACCGCGTGCTTGACCTTCAGGTTCTCGACGACGGCCTCGATGATGAGGTCCGAGCCCTCGATGGGACCGTTTTCAAGCGTGTAGGTGATGCGGCCCAGGATGGCGGCCTGCGTCTCCTCGCCCAGATGCTTGAGCCTCGCGACCTGCGCCTCGCAGTGCTTCCTGGCGCCGTCGAGCGCCTCCTGGCGGATGTCCTTGAGGACGACGTCCATGCCCGCCTTGGCGGACAGGAAGCCCAGGCCCGCGCCCATCATTCCGGTCCCGAGGATGGTGACCTTCTTGATGCCGTGCTCCATCCCCACGCCGAGTTTTTCGGCCTTGGTGCGGTGGAACCACAGCGTGCGGATCATGTCTTTGGCCTGGTCGCTGAGCGCCAGCTTCACAAAGAGGCGCGCCTCGATCTCGAGGCCGCGGTCGAACTTCAGGCGCGTACCGTCGGCGACGGCGCGGATGACAGACTCAGGCGCGGCAAACGCGCCGGCCGTCTTCTTGTAGATGAACGCGGACGCGCCCACGAAGAGCATCATGGCGTCGGGGGTGCCCGGGCGGGCGCCTCCGGGCCATTTGTAGCGCTTCTGGTCCCACGGCTGCACCGGGGAGGGGTTCTCCACGATCCAGGCCTTGGCCTTGGCGATGAGGTCTTCTTTGTCGTCGGCGTAGGCGTCGACCATGTTCTTGGCCAGCGCCTTGTGCGCGCGCACAGGCTGGGCCGCGGCCATGTGCTCCATGCCCGCCTGGATGCCCATGAGGTAGGGCAGGCGCTGGGTGCCGCCGGCGCCGGGGATGAGGCCGAGCATGGCCTCGGGCAGGCCGATCTGGATCTTGGGCGAGTTGATGACGATGCGATGGTGACAGGCCAGCGCCATCTCGTAGCCGCCGCCGAGGGCGGAGCCGTTGAGAGCGGCGACCACGGGCTTGCCGCACAGCTCCAGCTTGCGCATGCGCGCGTGGCCCTCCATCAGCTGCGCGTAGAGGTCGTCGGCGTTGTCGAGGCCGAACAGCATCTCGATGTCGGCGCCGACGCAGAAGTCCTTGTGACCGCTGGTCAGGATGATGCCCTTGAGACCGTCGTGGGCGAGCGCCTCGGCGACAGCCGCGTCAAGGGCGGCGACAAAGGGCTTGCCAATCTTGTTGGCGCGGCCCGGCATTTTCATCTCGAGGATCGCGATGTCGTCCTCGATCGTAACGTTGATTCCGTCAGTCATTCTTTGTGCCTCACACGCGCTCGATGATGGTCGCGATACCCATGCCGCCGCCGATGCACAGCGTGATGAGTCCAGTGTTCAGATCGCGCTCCTCGAGCGCGTCCAAAACGGTGCCGAGGAGCATGGCTCCCGTGGCTCCGAGCGGGTGGCCGAGCGCGATCGCGCCGCCATTGACGTTGATCCTGTCCATGCTCAGGTCGAAGTGCTTGGCGAACGCCATGGGCACCGCGGCGAAAGCCTCGTTGACCTCAAAGAGGTCGATGTCGCGGATGTTCATCCCGGCCTTGGCCAGCGCCTTCTCGGTGGCGGGCATGGGACCTGTGAGCATGATGACCGGCTCGTCGCCGACGATGGCCACGCTGCGCACGCGGGCGCGAGGCTTCATGCCGTGGCGCGCCCCTGCGTCCTTGGAGCCGACGAGGACCGCGGCGGCGCCGTCCACGATGCCCGAGGAGTTTCCGGCGTGGTGGACGTGGTTGACCTTGTCCACGGCGGGATAGGCTTTGCGCAGCACGGCGTCCAGGCCGTACATCTCACCCATCATCTGGAACGCCGGGTTGAGGCCGGAGAGCTTCTCCACGGTGGTGCCGCGGCGAGGGAGCTCGTCGTGGGCCAGGATGGTGATGCCGGACTGGTCCCGGACCGGGATGAGGCTCTTGGCGAACTTGCCGCCGTCGATGGCCGCGATGGCGCGGTCCTGGGACGCCACGGCAAACTTGTCCACGTCTTCGCGGCTGAAGCCGCGCGTGGTCGCCACGAGGTCCGCGCTGACACCCTGCGGCACGATGCCGCGGTTCTGGACCATCTCCGGATCGAAGAGTGCGCCGCCGTCCGAGCCCATCTTCACGCGGCTCATGGACTCGACGCCGCCGCCGACCACCAGGTCCTGGTAGCCGCTGGCGACGAGCGCCGCCGCCTGGTTGACCGCCTCGAGTCCGGAGCCGCAGAAGCGGTTGACCGTCTGTCCGGGAGGCGTGTCGCCGTAGCCGGACTGCAGGACCGCCGTGCGGGCGATGCAGGCGCCCTGGTCACTGACCTGGGTGACGCAGCCGATGACCACGTCGTCGATGACGTTCTTGCCGAATCCATTGCGCTCCTGGAGCGCGTCCAGGACCGTGACCAGAAGGTCGAGAGGTTTGACCGTGTAGAGACCGCCGCTGTCCTTCCCCTTCCCGCGAGGGGTCCGGACCGCGTCGTAGATAAAGGCGTCTGCCATGGGAAAGCTCCTACTTGCTTAGCATGCTCAACATGTGCGAATGGTTAGCATGTTAAGGAGTTTGGATGCAAGACCTCTCGCTGCGTGTTCTACAGACCGAAACCTTTTTGGAGTTTGCCCGCCTGGCGGCGATTCAGCACCGGCGGCTGGGTGAGCTGTTTCTGCGTGCGGAGCTCGGTGAGATCACGCCGCAGCAGTCACGCGCGTTGATGGTTTTGTTTCAGGCCCGAGCGCCTCTGACGGCGCGGGAACTCAGCGGACGCATGGGCTGTAGCGAGGTCACGATCTCGCGCTTCGTGCGCGCGTTGGACAAGGCGGGCTGGGTGGAGCGCCGCCAGGACCCCGCGGACAAGCGGGCCTGGTTCCTGACGCCGACGCCCAAAGCGCGGGAGGCGTTTCCGCGGTTCATCCGGGTCAGCAACGAGTTGTTGGACGAGATATTTACGGGGTTCGAGCGCGGCGAGATCGAGCAGTTGGCTGACGTGGTGGGCCGGATTCGGACCAATCTTGGAGAGGGGTAGCCGCCCGTGGGGGGCTAGTGTTTCTGCACAGGGACATTGGTGAGTTTCCGGCGAGCAACTCGGCCGGAGGTCAAGGAACGAGGAGGAGGCGTGGTCCACGGCGACGCGCGCAGGGGCTGCGAACTGGAGCCGGTCACTCCATACGGTCTA
>CALBXO010000201.1 GCA_937890335.1 uncultured Pseudomonadota bacterium
CAGGACAGCGGGTTTCCCACTCGCTTCGGGCTCTTCTTCTGGGGCAATGGCATGATCCCAGACCGATGGATCCCCGCAGCCACCGGGGACAACTGGGAGCTCTCCGACCAGCTCGCCCCGCTTGCAGAGGTGAAGTCACACATCACGGTCGTCAGCGGACTGTCTGTGAAGGTGCCCAACATCATCCCGCACCACTCCACGGCTGCAGGCGTGCTGACGGGCGCCCCACTGTTTGAGAACTCCCGCAACAACGAGACGTTCCGCGGTCCGAGCATCGACCAGCTCATCGCAGCCAAGATTGGGGCCGAAACGCAGTATCGCAGCATCGAATTCGGCGCCGCGCCCGGCTCTGGGCTGAGCCACACAGGGCCCCACCAGCGAAACCCGCCCGAGTCCAGCCCGTTCGCGCTGTTCGAGCGACTGTTCGGCCCAGCCTTCCGCGCTCCCGGAGACGACGGGCAGGTCGACCCGACGCTCGGCCTGCGCCGCAGCGTGCTCGACGCGGTCAGTGGCGACGCAGCGAAGCTCAGACAGCGCCTTGGCAGCGCGGACAAGTTGCGGCTCGAGCAGCACCTGGAGGGCGTGCGCGATCTGGAGCGCCGCCTGGCCCGGCTGCAGGAGGACCCACCCAACCTGGCGGCCTGCATGCGGCCGCCCGAGCCGCTCCAGGACTACCCCGACATCGAAGGGCGACCCCAGCTCACGGCGAAGAACCGGGCCATGTGCGACATCGTGGCCATGGCGCTGGCGTGCGACCAGACGCGCGTGTTCAGCAATTGGTTCACGGAGATGCTCACCAACGTGCTCTTTCCCGGCGCTCCGGCGGGCCACCACCAGCTCACGCACGACGAGCCCGGCGGGCAGCCCGGCGTCCACGACATTGTCCTGCACATCATGGAGGAGTTCGCCTACCTGGTAGAGGCCTTGCGGGCCGTACCGGAGGGGGACGAGACACTGCTCGATCACTGCGTGGTCATGGCCACCTCCGAGATCTCACTCGGCCGCAACCACTCGCCAGATGACATCCCGCTGCTTCTGGCTGGGTCGGCCAATGGGCGCCTCAAGTCGGGAATCCACTACCGATCACCCGGTCAGGACAACGTCTCAAAGGTGCCGCTGACGGTCCTCCGCGCGATGGGCATTCCCGCCGCCGAGTTCGGCGAGGAGCAGGGGCGCGTTACCGACAGTCTCGGGGAGATTGAGACGTGATGAACCTGATGCGCACATTCTGGTTTCTGACCATGGCCGCAGGGCTTGCGGCGTGTGGCGATGCGGACAAGCCCGTTCCAGAGCCCGAGGCGGAGACGGTGGAGCAGCACGCCTGCGGCGCCGCCAACGAGCATGTCTTTGTTCTGACGACGCTGACCTTTGGCCGCGAGAACCCAGCCGGGGTCACCAACGGTCTGGATCTGGACGGCATCAACAGCGACGCCGACGACGCGTCCGGCTGCTACAAACCCGACATGATGGACCCGGACGGCAACACCGGCGTGGACAACCAATTCGCACGGGTGGTTCCGGGTCTCATCGCCGTGGGCGGGGAAGCGATCGAGGGGTTGGTCCAACAATTCATCAACGCCGGCGAGCTCCTGCTCCTCGGAAAAATGAGCTACGTCGACAGCTTTGACACGGACGACTGTGTCGGTTTCGAGCTGATACGTGGGGACGGTCCACCCAACATCGGGACCCACGGACTGATCGAGTCCGGGCAAACCTTCGACCGCAACCCGATCGTCGCGCCGTCCCTGGTCGAGGGGGCCACCATCGTGGACGGCTGGCTCACCGCCGGCCCCATCGACTTCGACCTGCCGGTTCAGATCTTCGACATCTCCATCATCCTCCCCGCGCGGGACGCTACGTTCAGGGTTCGGTTCGACGAGAATGGTCCGGTCGATGGCTACATGAGCGGGCGGGTCAGCGCCGCCGAGATCCGCAAAATCGCGGACGACATCGAGGGCGGCGGAAATGTGGCTGACCTCGTGGTCAGCGTGGTCGAAGGAAACGCTGACCTCAACCCCGACGAGGACGGGGTCTGCCAGGACATCTCGGTGACCCTTGAGTTCACCGTCACCTCGGCCTTCCTGTTCGACTCGGCCCCGTAGACCCGCACGCCATCGGCGCCGTCTCCCCCAATTTCGCAACGACCCATCGCTCCCGATGCCTCTATCGACGGCGCAGCCACCAGGGGTGAGCACCGCGGACGGCCGAACAGCCAGCGGCGTCGTCCTGCCGGTGCGCTGGTACCGGCGGTACCAGCTGCGTGGCCGGCTGCTCACCGCACCGCTGCGTCGCCGTCACCACACGGGCCCGAAAGGCGGCCGTCGGGTGCAGTGGAGTCGCAGCGGGCCGCTCGATACCAGCCCGGTCGAAGCCCGCCCCCGGGGCGCAGGCCGGGACGAGGTGGGAGCGCTCTGCCCACTGCACGTCGACCACGCGATTTCCGACGACCTCCGGCGTGAACAGCGACCCCGCCTCCCAGAGTGACGCGCCCTGGACCACCACGTTGTCAGTGATTTGCGCGGACGGGTCTGCGGCGCTGCCAAAGCCGATCAGCGGCCCCAGGCTCAGATTGCCCACATAGGAGACAGGCACCCCCGACGCGGGCTCGTGCCGCACCACGGCGCCGAGACCCGGATCAAACGAGTTTCCGCGCAGCTCGACGCCCCTCGTGCCAGCCCCGACCAGGACCGTCGCGTGACGGGCTCGCTGCGACGGCGACAAAAAGAGGCTGGACTCCACCACACCGGGGTCCCGCAACATCGGCTGTTCCACCCTCCCCGTGCTGACGTGCAGGTTGCCCAACAGCTGCGCCGCGTCGCGCACCGTCGTGTCGTGGAAGTAGTTGGCCCGGTACAACGCAGGCGCGCCGGCGGCCTGCACGTACACGGCTCGCTCCGCGGCCCCGACGAAGACATTGTTCTCGAAGACCGCCATCCCAGCGCCGTCCCCGCTGCGGTCGGCCAGGACCGCGCGGCCGTCGTCCTGGAGGAACAGGTTGGAGCGGATCTGGGCTCGGGAGCCACTCGCGCGGTCTTCAAACAACAACGCAAGTTGGGCGCCCCCGGCAATGTTCCCCTCAATCAGGAGCTCTCCGTCGACCTGGAACGCCGTGATGCACTCGAAACTATTGCCATGGTAAATGCCGGACCCGAGCGCGATGTTGTCGCGGATGACCACGTCGGTGGACGCACCAATGTAGATCATGTCGTCGTTGAGGTTGGTCAGCAGGTTGTCGGCGACCAGGTGGCCCGCCCCGTACAAACAGATTCCGTGGCCGCGCTGCTGCTCGGGCCTCCACCGGCCACCAAACTCGACAAGATCGCTGTCCGGACTCACATCGTGAATGAAGTTGCCCACGATCCGTGCGTCGGTGACGTCGCGCCCAAGCACGAAGCAACCCGGATCCGCACCGTGAAGGTCGCTGTCGATGAGCTCGAATCCGACCGTGCGTTCCGTCTGGATGAACCCCGACTCGATCGCCACGCGCCGCAGTGAGACTTGCGCACCGTCGGACGCGTGCACGAGGCTCGTCAGGAGCCGGACGGGACGGTACGCTGAGTAGCGGTCGCCGCCGGCCAGACCGTAGGTCATGCGAACGCTCGTAGCACCAACGGGCGGTGGCCACAGCACGATGCGGTCGTTTCCGTCGGGCCGGTCGTGGGCCCCAAGGACCAGACTCGGCGCAGCCGCGCCTACGTCCACCCAACGCCCCTGTACCTGCGCACCCGGTCCGTCGATGAACCCGGCTGGCATCTCAAGGCTGGCGCCGTCGTCCGAGGTCACGCCCATGACCTCGCCCCGTCCGTTTGGGTACGGCAGGGCCAGAGTGAGCGTGTCGGCGTCCTGCCCATCGACCGTGAAGCGCCAGGTCCGCGCCCGCCCTCCGCGGATGTGGACTGTCGCGCCCACAAGGTCGAGGCCTGCCCACTCTGGAGCGCGAACCGTCAGGCTGTCCTCGGTCTCCGAAACCACAGCGCCCACCTGGCCTACGGGCACGAGCTCTGGCCCGTGAAACAACACTCTGGAGCCATCCTGGGCTACGATGGCACCCGGCACCCGTAGCGTCACAGCCGTCGTCGCCTCCAGCGCGCCGCCGCGCCGAACCAAGATGTCGGCCGCCTCGACGTCGACATCCACCACCAACCGATGGCGTACGCTGACCTGGTCACCCGGCGCCGGCGCGGTCCCCCCCCAGGTGTTCAGGTCGGACCACCGCCCGTCGGCCACCGTCGCCCTCTGCTCCGCGCGCACCTCTGGCGAACACAGCGCGACGATCGCGGATGTGGCGGCGACCAGAGTCATGCGGGGACAGTTCATGGCGACATCCTCGCCGCGAAGGGCACCCACCGCAAACGCGCCGTCGACCGCGCGCTCCATGGCAGCGACTGACAGGAGCGGCAGCGGGTGGCACGCGTGACATTTTGCCCAACGCCCCCCAGGATTGGGGTGTGCTCGACCTGACGTTCAGACTCGGCCAATACACCCTCCACTCCCCCCTGGCCAAAGGGGGCATGGCCCAGGTGTGGAAGGGCGTGCACACCGCCTCCATGGCGCCTGTCGCGGTCAAGATCCTCACCGGAAAGGACGCCCGCAATCCAGGCTTTGTCGCCGCGCTGCACAACGAAGTCCGCGCCGTCGCCGCGCTCAATCACCCGGGCATCATCCTCATCCTGGACTTTGGCGAGATCCCACCCGATGTCCCGGACGCCTATTTCGTGCCGGGCAGTCCTTACCTGGTCACGGAGCTCGCGTCTCACGGGTCGATGGCGAGCATCGACCGCCAGCTCGAATGGTTTGAGATCTACGACCTGATGGTCGCGTTGTTTCAGGCGCTGGCCCATGCGCACGCCCGCGGTGTCATCCACCGGGACGTGAAGCCGGGCAACATCCTGCTGGCTGGCAGCAACGACATGCGACCCGGGATCAAGCTCACAGACTTTGGCATCAGCCACGCCGAAGACCGGCGGCTGCGCGCCCCCACCATCGCCGCCAGACTCTCGGGCACCCCCGAGTACATGGCCCCCGAGCAGTTTGACCAACGATGGCGCGACTACGGTCCCTGGACAGACCTCTACGGGGCCGGTTGCGTCGCGTACGAGCTCATCTACGGACACACGCCGTTCCGCGGCTCCATTCCCGCCATGGTGCACGGGCATCGGACCCAGGAACCGGCACTCGGAGAGCCGATTATCGTCGTCCCTGACGGGCTCGACACCTGGCTCAAGCGAATGCTGGCCAAAGCACCGAGCGACCGTTTCCAACGCGCAGCGGACGCCGCCTGGGCCCTGTCTCAGATTGCCGGTGAGCCGCCCAACCCCGGCCAACCGCCCGGCCTGGCCGTCCTGTCCAACCTACGGGGCAGCGGCGATGGGCGGCGCGCGACAGTTCCACTGCGCCAGGGCACGCCGGAGATCGCTGACCTCTCCTGGACCGGGTTCGAGTCGGACACGGTTCCCGGCGATGACAGCGTCGAAGTCAGCGCCGGCGTGGCCGCCCTCAGCGACGCGCCGCCCATGCCGAAGTCATTCCGGCTGCCAAAAATCCCCCGCGTGATCCGTCCGTTGGTCGGCGCCGGGCTCGGGCTGTGGGGGCTGCGCGCGATCCCGTTCGCGGACCGGGACGAGCTGCGCGATGAGCTGTGGCAATTGCTCGGGACGGTGCGCAAGACGGGGGCGGCGCATGTCGCGGTCCTCGGCGGCTCCGCCGGCGTGGGAAAGAGCCGGTTGGCCCAATGGCTCGGAGAGCAGTCCGAAGAACTCGGCGTGGGGACGCTCCTGAGCGCCTTCCACCGCCCCAACGGTGCACCCGGCGAGGCCCTCGGCCGCACCTTCGCGCTGCGCCTGGCCTGTTCCGACCTCGAACCGGCTCGGATGACGGAGAGGACCGCCGCCTTCCTCGAACAGATTGGTGGCAAGGCGGACCCGTACGAATCGCGCGCGCTGGCTGCGACGATCGACCGCGCGCTCCACGGTGACGACGAGCCGGTCCACACCTTCAACTCGCCCTTGGAACGCTACGCGCTGCTCGGCCGGGTCCTGCGCCGAATGGGTCGCGACAGACCCGTCATCGTCTGGCTCGACGATGTCAATTTCGACCCCGACGCCGTCACTTTCGTCCGCGCCTTTTTTAGCGACACCATCGCCAAAGCCTCCCGCGTGCTCTTTGTCCTGACGGAGAGGCGGGACATCGCCGATTCACCGCTCGGCGCCGATCTGGCCGAATTGGTGGCAGAGGGTCTCTGCACACAGTTCGAGGTCGGGCCCCTGCCCCAGGACGCGCACTTTGACCTCGTGCACGACCACCTGGGCATCGACGAGAAGCTGGCCCGGCAGCTCGTCGTTCAGACCGGGGGCAATCCCCTGTTCACCATCCAGCTGCTTGACGATTGGGTGCAGCGGGGTCTGCTGGCGGTGAGCGCGGATGGCTTCACCCTGGACGTGGGCGAAGGGGCGCTCGACTTCCCGGCCACCATGCGCGCGGCGTGGATGCGGCGCCTGGCCAGCACTCTGACCCGGCAAGAGACCGTGGCCCTGGAGTTGCCTGCCACCATCGGGGACATGATCAGCCCGGGCGAGTGGGCGGAGGTCTGCCGCGCGACCGTCATCCGCGACCCGCGCCTGCTGCTCAACCGCCTCATCTCGGTACGGCTCGCGCGGACCGTGCGCGGAGGCTGGGCCTTTGTGCACAGACAACTGCGCGAGAGCCTGCTGGAACACGCGGCCGACAACGCCCGCGCCGAACACCACCACCGCGCGGCGGCGGCCCTTGTGGCCCGCCTCCACCCCAAAACCGCACACGCCCGTCTGGCCCACCACCTCGAGGGCGCCGGCGAGCCCGCTAAGGCGAGGCAGGCCCGAATCGACGGCGCCCGGCTGGCCGGACGCGAGGGGGACGCCGGCACCGTGTTGCGCCTTTTGCAGGCCGTGGAGGAGCCCACCGCGGACGCCTGGGCCCTGATGGCGCGCGCGCACCGCCTGATGGGACAGTTCGACGCTGCCCTGGAGGCCGCGCGGCGGGGATTCCACGTATCGGACACACAGCACGAGAGAGCCTGTGTCCTACTGGAACGCGCCCAGATCCGCCGCGGACCCATGGACACACAAACGGACCCGGGCGCCGACCTGCGCGACGCGCTGGTCATCTTTCAGCGCAGCGATCCACGGCGCGCGGCCGAATGCCGCCTGGTCCTCGGCGAGTTCAACCTGGCCATCGGCGACTACGACGCCGCTGCCGAGCAGCTGCACGAGGCGCTGCACGGAGCCCAGCGGCTGGACGACCGCCCGGCGATCGCACGGGCCCAGGTAGACCTCGGCGACCTGGCGCTTCGCAGCGGGGACCCGGCGCGAGCCCTGGAGCTGCTCACGCACGCCCAACCCATCGTCGCCGACGGCGGCAACCGGTACGAAGAGGCGCGGCTCAGCGAGATCATCGGCGACGCCCACAGGGGCATGGACGCCCTCGCCGCCGCGGAGAAATCCTACACCGACGCGGCCCAACTCTACCGATCCGTGGGCTCACCGGCCGTGACGTCCGCGCGGGTCAATCTCGCGCTTGTCCGCCTGAAGACCGGGCGACACCGCGCCGCCCGGCGCGAACTCGAGGCCGTGTTGCCCGAGGTAGAGCGGCGAGACTGGCAGCGCTTGTTGCCGAGCATTCACATCCTCCTTGTCCCGTGCGCCGCCGCCGACGGCGACTGGGACTCCACGGCCGAACACCTGCGGCGCGCCAAGACGCTGGTCCGGCAGCAGGGCGCTATCCACATCGACTATGCGCGCGCATTCGGCGAGGCCGCCGACCGCGCAGAGACAGCTGGGCAGACGGCGCTGGCGCGGGATCTGTACCTGGCGGCACGCCGCCATTGGGTCAGACTCGGACGCAGAACCGAAGCGGACTCGATGCGCGCAAAGGCCGACGCTCTGAACTGACCCGTTGACTTGCCCGATCCAGATGACTAGAAGATTCCCGACACGTTCAGTCGGGAACTAGATCCAAAACCACACGAAATCAGTCAAGAATGTACCAATACACCCCGCAGGACCAGCGCATCGTCGACGAGCGCGCGGTCGACTTCCGCGATCAGGTCAGGCGCCGACTCAGCGGTGCGTTGACTGAGGCGGAGTTTCGACCGCTCCGGCTCATGAACGGACTCTACCTGCAGCGCCACGCGTACATGTTGCGCGTCGCCATCCCCTACGGTCTCCTCAACACGGAGCAGACCAGGATGCTGGCCCACATCGCGCAGAAGTACGACAAGGGCTACGGGCACATCACGACGCGCCAGAACATCCAGTACAACT
>CALBXO010000202.1 GCA_937890335.1 uncultured Pseudomonadota bacterium
GGTCATCATCACCAGCACCCGTTTGGCGCCGCTGACGAGGTCCATGGCGCCGCCCATGCCCTTGACCTTCTTGCCGGGAATCATCCAGTTCGCGATGTCACCGCGCTGGGATACCTCCATGGCTCCGAGGATGGTGACGTCGATGTGGCCCCCCCGGATCATGGCGAAGCTCGCCGCGCTGTCGAAGAACGCGCTGCCCGGGACCGTGGTGATCGTCTGTTTGCCGGCGTTGATCAGGTCGGGGTCCTCGTCCCCCTCGTAGGGAAACGGTCCGATGCCCAGAAGTCCGTTTTCCGACTGCAGGACGACCTCCACCCCCTCCGGGATGTGGTTCGCCACCAGCGTCGGCATTCCGATGCCAAGGTTGACGTAGAAGCCATCCTCAAGCTCGCGCGCGACCCGCGCGGCCATCTCGTCCCGTGTCCAGGCCATGTGGTGCTCCTCAGGCGCGCGGGCGCGTGGTTCGTTGCTCGATCCACTTCTCGTAGTGTTCGCCCTGGATGATGCGCTGCACATAGATTCCAGGCACGTGGATCTCGTCGCCACCGAGCTCGCCCGCGGGCACGAGCTCCTCGACCTCGGCGATGGTCGTGCGACCCGCCGTGGCCATGATGGAGTTGAAGTTGCGGGCGGTCGCCTTGAACACCAGGTTGCCGTGGGTGTCGCCCTTCCAGGCTTTGACCAGCGCAAAGTCGGCGGTCAGCCCGCGCTCCAGCACGTACATCCTGCCGTCAAAGTCGCGACACTCCTTGCCCTCGGCAATGACCGTCCCGTAGCCGGTGGGCGTGTAGAACGCAGGGATTCCGGCGCCGCCGGCCCGGATTCGCTCTGCCAAGGTCCCCTGTGGATTGAGCTCCACCTCGAGCTCGCCGCGCAGCATCAAGCCCTCGAAGTGCTTGTTCTCGCCCACGTAGCTGGAGATCATCTTGCGGACCTGACCACCCTTGAGCAGGATTCCCAGCCCGCAATCGTCGGTTCCGCAGTTGTTGCTGACGATGGTGAGGCCGCCGGTGCCCTGTGTGTGCAGCGCACGGATAAGGTTCTCCGGGTTGCCGCACAGGCCAAAGCCGCCGCTCATGATGACGGCGTCCTCAGCGATGTCCGCGACGGCCTGTGCCGCGCTTGCGAAGACTTTGTTCACGCCCTGACTCCTTGGCTCACCACCATTGGTATCCCAGCGCCGTCCCAGCGCGGAAGTACGGGAAGAGGCCCGCGGTCTCAAGGCGCCAGGTGAAGTGTTCGGCGAAGGTGAACTGGGTGCCGAAGATGAGCTCGATGGAGGGGAGGACCGGAGGCACCGCGTCCTCTTTCTCCCGCGCGCCGGGCGCGCTGCTCAGCTGGGGAACCCCATTCTCAGTACAGGGTGACCGGTCCAGGGCGGAGAAGTCGCTGGACCCCGCGAGCGCGTTGACGCAATCCACCGACGGGTCGGTCTTGTGGATGTCATCGAGGAAGAAGAAGATCCCGATCCCGCCGCCGGTGTACAGCTCGAACACCTCCGAGATCACCCAAGCAAAGCGCATGGAGACCGACAGCTGGATGATGCTGACCGGGAACTCCGTCCAGTCGGCGTCGCCCGGGTCCTTGTTCGCACCCACCCACCACGCGTCGGGCATGGACAGGTCCACAAAACCGGCGCTGAAGACCACGTCGTAGGCGTCCGGCTTGCGCAGCACGAAATCCAGGCCGTACCCGAGGTTTGCCTGGCCGTCCCAGTGGGAGCCATGTCGTTTGAGCCACGGATCGAGGAGAAACCCAGGAATCCCGACAGCGTCGATGCGGGCCTGCATCAGGTAGGTCTGCGACGG